>JBJEQD010000106.1:0-6423 GCA_051881575.1 Acutalibacteraceae bacterium
TAAATCGCAAGTTTTTCCGCCGGATTCAAGAAAAAACGCTCTTTTATACAGAAATTCGAGCAGTTTTACAGCTCCGAAAGGGTATTTTTTGAATCCGGCAATGAATTTTGAGCTTTGATTCATGAAAAGGTAAAATACTTTACAATTTATCACTTATTTCAAATTTGTAAATATAAACACCGATAAACATGCTATAATTACTATACCTTTTATATACGTGTACTATGACGGATGATTTTTGAGTTAATCTTGCGTGTTGTTCTGACGGCAAAAAAGTGTTATTCTGTCAAGCATAATAACTTTACATAATTATTCTGATTGGATTGTCTGATTTTCGCATCAAAAGCTCTGACAGTTTCACCAAAAATAAGCAATTTTAGTTGTGGATTATTAACAAAATATGAAATAAGTTTTCAAAATTGTTGACATTGCCTGCGATTTTGAGTATAGTTAATATGACCATATGGCTGTCTCTATGCCCTTTTATGAGTAAACATTATTAATTGGGTGCAGCGGCGGCTGTGGATATCTAAATTTTGTGATTCCGGCCTGCTCTTCAGAGCGCCGGGAATTAAAAGTTTCCGGCGGGCAAAATCAAGAAGGAGGTTGGTTAGATTGCGTTGCTGATGAAGGCTGACGAGGCATTGAAATACCACGGCTTCGGAGGTCTTTTTACCGGCACGAGCTCAAAGTTTATTTGTCCAATATTTTTTTCAAAGTTGCAAATTTTTTTGGAGGTGTACAAATTTGAAAAAGTCAATCCGCATTCTCTCATTCCTTATGGCTTTTGCAATGCTCATCGGTTCCTTTACCGTAATGGGTAATGCATATCAGGCTTATAAGGGCTCCGCCATCAGCGGCCAGTACAATGATGTTGACACTCCTGAGTTCACTCTCGAGCAGTACGCATCAATGGGCCTTGATGAGGTTGACCGTATGCTTGCTAAAGAGAAGCTGGTACTTAATGTTTACATTGGTACTCTCGATGTCAGCAGCATTAATACGGCAATTACAAGTCTTAAGTCTCTTCTCACAAGCGTCTCCACGCTTCTCCCGATGCTTGGTGATGCTGCCACTCTCCCCGATTTAATCACTCCTCTTGACGGCATTCAGAGATTTGAAGACACCGACCTCGATGTTGTTTATGCATTGTTTGACACAATTGCAAATCTTTCGGGTCTTGTAAAGAATTATGTTAACGGTTCTTTTTCTCTCGGCATTATGAACGGCTTTGTTGCTGACTATGTTTATAATGTAAGAGAACTTGCAATCGGTTTCCTTTTCAGTGAAACCAATGAAGGCAAGGCAATGGATTACGATTACTTCAGTGACGGATTTGCTAAAGTACCTGCAAATTACACGGATGAAAGCAGCGGCACTATCAATGTACTCCAGACTCTTCTCAATGAGGCAGTCCTCGGCGAGTGGAAACTCCTTGATGATGAATTCACCAATCCTCAGAGCGCTGTAAACTACAACAGCTATTCTTTCAAGGCGGATTACGGCGAGACAACATATGATACCGATACATACGATTACTACGGATGGGTACATCCCAAAGATTGGGTAACGGTTGGTCTCGGCGGCTGTGTCAGAGTATCGGCAGGTGCAACAACCGGTCACGATCCCGATTTCAGCCTTCTTGATGTAAGAACCGACAAGATCGGTTATGATTTTGTTGAGGATCTTATGCAGAGAGCATACAATTATGTTCTTGTTCCCGTTCTCAACAGAGACACAAGACCCTGGCTCCGTAAGCTCTGCGGCGTTTATTATGACAGCAGCAAGACTTCAAAGAGCATCTATAATTCGGAAACACAACAGTGGGAAGCAAACCCGAACTATGATCCTTCATATGACGGCGTAGTTCCCGAGGAACTCACCTCATACGGTAAGCTGTTCAATATTGACGCTTATATTCCTACCGTTACGATTCCCGAAGGCGAAACCTTTGTTGAAAACTTCAACGACATTCTCGGCGATTTTGTTGACCATGTTCTGATCACTGCCAGAGGCGTAGCCAACGATGACGGTTACAGCTGGAATTGGACCGACGGAGACAACAGCCTTCTTATTCAGAATATTGCTTCTGTTGCAAGATTTGTTGTTCAGGTTTCGGGCGACCTCTTCTTCAGCGAGATCGTTGATGTTCCCACTCCCGCAGAAGTTGCTGATATGACAGACCAGCAGATTGTTTCCTTCATTCTCAGAGCAGTTCTCAACTCATCAGTTGATTACATTAATGTTGAGGATACATATCAGAGCATTGCAGAAGTTGCTTACAGAGCAGTTGAGCAGCTTGCATGGCAGGATATTCCTCAGATGACCTATACCATGCCCTCAAGCTCAGATTATGCAACTGACCAGGCATACTATGATGCAGTTGTTGAAAAGATGATTGATATCCTTTTCGATATTGCTGTTTATAACCTCAACCAGAACTTCGATATGGTTCCCGCAAGCGGCAATGATCCCTATAACGGCGCAGGTCTTCTTCCCTATCTCGGCGATGACGGCGATTACAGAGACAACATGGTTCAGATTGTTGCTTGGGCATTCAAGAACTATGCACCGATTCTTGCGCTTACTCTTTCATGCTACAATGAAACCGGCAGTGCATCCGGCCTTACCGAAGACATGGTCTGGAGCGATTTTGATACCATAATCAATTCTATTATTCCCATCAAGGGTAGCGGAGCTTGGATTAATGATGAAATCGCAGGCGACGGTTCAACAATCGTTTCAAAGACATTCGTATTTGATTATCTTCTTAAACCTATTTATTATCTTAATGCAACCAACCTTGCTAAGATTTTTGAGAGAAACGAGAACGGCGCTTTCATGACTGAGAACGGCGTAACCATTATCATGGATATCCTTGAAAATGTTGCAAACCTTCTCTTCCCCGGCGTATTCCAGCGTCAGGCAACCGTTGACGGACTTCTTAACAACAATCTTCTTGCTTCAATGGCTGCAGACCTTATCAAGTCACTCGGCACAAAGTCCTTCACAAATGCTCAGGGCGCAACAGTTCAGGGCAGAGCTGTTCCTATCGTAGCAGTTGCTCTTCCGCTTGTTTGCCAGATTCTCGGCCTCAGCGATGCTCAGGAATTTGAGGAAATGGAAATCTACATGCCTGAGAACATTTCAACTTCGGGTGATGCTCCCAAATTTGAGATTTATAACGGTTCAAGCGGTATCAACACCGGTTACACCGCAAAGGACGGCACATTCACTCAGGATCAGCTTTATACCTACGAAATCACCAGCCATACTCTTAAGACCTACGACGCAAGCGGTAATGATACCATGGCTCTTACAGCCAACGGCATCACTACGGGCGGAACAATCGCCGGCGGTGATAAGATAACGGTAACCCTTACCGGTACAAGAACTGCCGGATGCCTTGTTGAGCTTACTGTTAACTACAAGGTTAAGGGCGAAAAGGGCGATTATATAAGCACTTCAGAGCTCTCAAAGACTGTTTATGCTTATGTAGGCGATAACGCAAAGGATGACGATTCTGTTGAATCATCCGAAGATGCAGGAAACAGCCGTACTCTTAAGTATGAGCCCTCAATCTACCTTTCAACAGGCAGAGCCCTTGACAAGGTTGAAAGCTATTCAATCCGTGTTAAGGATAACAAGAACGGCAGCTCTGCAACAGCAAGTGTCTCCTCCGTTGCTATCAATTCAACGGATTATCCGTTTGTAACCAAGAATACTGTTGAAAAAGAAATTTCAGCTTCCATGACCGGTGAAGAAGGTCTCTACTTCCTCAATCCGTTCCAGGTTGCAATGAAGTCAGATACAGAATATTACAGCCGTCTTTCTTATGAATATGAGAAAGATGAAAACAATAAGGTTATTCTTTATAAAGTTGACGAGTACGGCAACTTTGTAACCGATTCCGAAGGCAACCGCATTGTTGATGAGAAGAACGGCGAGGCCTATCCTGTCAGCGATAACGGCGGCGTTCCCGACGGAAAATATACTCTTACTACTACCGTTGATGTTGGCGGCACATCCAAGACCGTTACAACAAATGTATTCCTTTATAATGACTACGGTCTTCCCGGCCTCTTTGAGAGTGCTGTTTCGGCAAACCGTCAGAAGTCAGGCTTCACAGACGATGATGAGACTTCGGTATGCTGGAACGCTTATGTAGCAGCTCTTAAGAACGCAGCTATCTTCGTTCTTAAGCCCAAGACAGGTTCAACCTTCATGGCTGATATTGCGACGACTGATTCAAATTATGCAAATAAGTATGAGGAACTTGCTCGTAAGCTTAAGAAGGCTATCAATGATCTTGATGCCCATGCAGTAAACTCAGGCATTGACGGTCTTAAGGATGCTCTCAACGAATACAGCGGATTCAACTACACAATCATTGAAGGAACCGACGGTCCCTACATTGAGGATATTGAATACGATTCAGCTTCTTACAAGTATTTCGGCATGCGTGACTATGTTCCTCATACCTACAATACTTATAAGAAAGCAAGCAGGCGTGCAAATGGACTTGTTGATTCACTTCAGAAGTTTGTAAGCGCACCTATCGACACCAGCGACGGACATATTGTTACCGATGCAGAGCAGGCAGCATATGATGAGTCTGTTGCAGCTTACCAGGAGTGGGCAGCAGAGACACATGTTGTCGGTGCTATCGATGCAACATATGCAATTTACATGGTTGGTCTTGCAGGCGAGCGCCTCATCAGGCTTCCCGCTGACACCTCCAAGCTTCAGATTGTTTATAATCAGTATAACAGCCTTGTTCCCGAAGCAGACAGAAGCAAGTACACTCCGAGTTCACTTGAGAGATATGACAGAGCAGTTGCATTTGCAGCTTCTGTTCTTGCGGAAGACATTTTTGATGCTACAGGTAATCCCAAGCTTGAGCCTTCAAAGGTCAACATGGCAACAACCGAGCTTATCAAAGCTTCTAAGAAGCTTGCAGAGGGCGCTGACTACACAGCACTTAATGCTGCAATAGCTCAGGCTAAGACAATTATTGATGCTTACGGCCTTGATGCAGATGCTCAGACTATTTACACAGTTGAGTCTTACAGAGTTCTTTCAGATTACTATATTGAGGCAAGCAACCTCAATAAAGAGCTTGCAAAGACAACCTCCAACCAGGAGAGAATCGATAAGCTCACTCTTAACCTCAATGACGCATTCGCAAATCTTGAAACAGCAACATCCAAGGAAGTTGTTATTGAGTTTGTAACTGAGGATCTCGGTATTTTCCTCGATGCAGGCGGTTCAGTTTCATTTATTCCTCGTCTCTATGAGGGAGGCATAGATCCCGTTTCAACCGGTGCAACGACTTCGGACGGAACAGCTATAGACGGCTTCATTGTTGGCGTTGGCGTCTTAATGACTGAGGACACAGTGCTTCAGATGTTCTCAAAGACAGAAAATGTTACAGTTGAAGTTACTCAATCAGCTAGAAATAAATATGGTACCGGAACAGTAGTCAAATTCGTCAATTCTTCAACCGGAGTACTTGAAAAGACTTATGTTGTTATACTTATTGGCGATGTAAACGGTGACGGAACATACAACTCCAAAGACTTAACAGCTATGAAGCTTAATGTAGCCAATTATAATGAGTGGTATTTTGACCCCACCACAGTATATAAGTGTGTTGCAGCCGACATTAACATGGATAGTTACAACAATGCTAAAGATATTACATTCTTTAAGAGGGGTCTTTCCGATTCTCAAACTTTTGACCAGGAAAATGGTGGATTAATTAAAATAGCTTGATTTCCGGTCATTTTCCAGTTTGACTAATCAATAATTCCGAATAATTAAATTTTGGTATAACTCGCACTTTATGTGCGGGTTATACCCAATGGTTATTTTATCCGACGATGCTCAACAAATATCCTATTTTAACAATAAATAAAGGAGGAAAAGAGCAAATGTCAAAAATCAAACGCACTTTGAGTGCATTCCTTGCGTTTGCAATTGTTTTGGGAATGTTCTCATGCTTAGGCGGCGTAGTTGCTCCGAAGGCTTCGGCTGCGGAAGGAACTTCATCAATCAAGACATATGCAGAGCTTGCAGCGCAGTATGATAACTTTATCTACATAGGCACAGACGCATATGAAACATACAATGATGAACTTATGCTTACTGACGGCTATGTACAGCCGGGCGATAAGCTCACATTCAGACTTTATATGAAGAGCGACAGATATATCGGATCTTCAACGGTATATCAGGTATGTGACTACTCGTTCTTTGATAACGGAAAAGTCACGAATGGCGCTGTTAGTTCATCAACAGGCTTTACCGATGGCAAAGCTGCTGTTGTTAATTCTGAGAATCCCATGGTCAGCGGACATAATCTGGCGTTCAACACATCATCTAACCAGGCAAGCAAAGTATCATGGATTAAGAATTACACAG
>JBJEQD010000107.1:0-6385 GCA_051881575.1 Acutalibacteraceae bacterium
TGTATAGTGTAATAACATAGTAAACAGGTGTGCAAGGACATAGTATACAGTTTTATGATAAAATAGAAGGCAAATAAAATACTAAAAAAGGAGTGTTTTAGGTGCCGTGGGAGCGTAAAACTGTGGAAGAACAAAGAAAAGAATTTGCAGAAGCTGCAAAGGAAAGCAAGAATTTCAGCGAGTTGTGCCGTGAGTTTGGAATCACCAGAAAAACAGGGTACAAATGGGTGGAACGGTATGCAGAAAATGCGGATTTGTCTGACAAAAGCCGAAAGCCGTTCACGATTTCCAACCGCACACCAATAGAAACGGAAAAGCTGATTGTTGCACTTCGGGAAGAAAATCCGGGTTGGGGCGCAAAGAAACTGAAAGAAGTATTGGAACGGCAAGGTTATACTATTCCGTGCGTTAAAACCGTTAACAATATCCTCAACCGATATGGCTGTATATCCGCCGAAGAATCTCAGAAACATCACGCTTTCATTCGCTTTGAAAAAGATCATTGCAATGAAATGTGGCAAACCGATTTCAAGGGCGAGTTCCGTATGGCAGACAACAACTATTGTTTCCCTCTCAATATTTTCGATGACCATAGCCGCTTTGTTATCAAAATTGCTCCGGCTTTGTCAACGGCTAATAAGGTGATTCCTGCTTTTCGTTCTGCTTTTTATGAATACGGTATGCCAAATTCCGTATTATCGGATAACGGTGCTCAATTTGCAGGTTTCCGTCAAGGCTATACACAGTTTGAAAAATGGCTGATGAATCATGATATTTTACCCATACACGGACGAATAAAGCATCCGCAAACGCAGGGAAAAATCGAGAGATTTCACCGCACAATGCAGGAGGAATTATTAAAGCACACCGTAATGGAGAACATTGACGATGCAAATATCAAGTTCCAACTGTGGCGAGATAAATACAACAACATCAGACCTCATGAAGCATTGGGAATGAAATGCCCTGCTGATGTTTACATACCGAGCAGCAGAACCTACTCCGATAAAGTATCTCCCTATGAATACGGCGGTCAATTTCATGTTATCAAGGTTAACAGTTGGGGATATGTGCGATTTGACAAATGGCAGATTTATCTGAGCGAAACGATGGTTAATGAGCGTGTCGAATTTCGCCCGAATCCCCATGGGGATTCCTTTGTTGTTTGTTACCGCAACTTCAGAATTGCTGAATTTGATTCCATTTCCGGCAAACTTCTTAACCGTAAAATTTTTAGGTTGTAATTTCTCCGTAATGTGTATACCATGTCCTTACACTGCTGTATACCATGTTACTCTTGACACACAGTTCGCCCCTACGGTGTTAGCGACGGTTTCTGCAACTCCTATATATATTGTATAAAATATTATCTATCCGTGTGGCGGGCAAATGAGTTCGGCATAAAAATCACCGCCCATCGGGAGTTTCCGATGGGCGGCAGAAATCAAATGATTATTAATTTAATCGAGGATTGATTTGATGTTTCCGAAAACGCCCTCAAACTAATGAACGATTGAAACGGGGGCTTCCCTGAGCCACTTGAAGCAGCTTTCGGTAAATGCCTTGAGCCATCTGAAGAAGGAGCAGCCGCACTCCTCTTCGGGTTCGGTCCGGGTCAACATAAAAACTCCCGCCCATCGGGAGTTACCGATGGGCGGCAGGAATCAGCTAATTATTAGCTTAATCAAGGATTGATTTGATGTTTCCGAAAACGCCTTCAAACCAATGAATGATTGAAACGGGGGCTTCCTTGAGCCACTTGAAGCAGCTTTCGACAAACGCCTTGAGCCATCTGAAGAAGGGGCAGCCGCACTCCTCTTCGGGTTCGGTCGGTTCTTCAGGCTCGCCGAGAGCGGGGATAATTACGCTGTTTTTATCCGTAATCTCTGTTTCGCCGTTTTCATCGGCAAACCACAGGTCACAGCCGTCGCAGGTGTAATATGCAATGTTGCCCGGCTCAGTTGCGGTTGCATCCTTTGCGGGAACGAGAGTGAGATTATGAACATGGGGAAGCTCTGTCCAATGAGCATAAACGGTGGTATCTGCGGCAAAAACCGTATCAAGAGTAATTTCTTTGCCGCCGTCCTTTTCGGTGAACCAGCCGTTGAATGCGAAGCCGTCAAGAGTTGCATCGGGAAGCGAAGCAAGCTTTCCGTTGATTTCGGTTACGGCAGATTCAGCCGAAGCCGTGCCGCCGTTTGCGTCAAAGGTTACGGTTGAACAAACAGGCTCAACATAGATAACCTTTTCGCTGTGTGCAACGGGGCCGTAGGCGTTGCCTGCCTCAACATCGGCAACGGTTGCGAGCGAATCAACGGTTTCGCCGGTCTTAACTGAGAACGCTCTGCCGTCAGCCTGATTGAAGGTGAGATTGTATAAGGCAAAAACGCCTTTGTTGACTATTTTGGCTGTTCCGGAGCAAGTAATATCTGCACTATTTACCGTGGGGGCATTTGCGCCGCTGACATAAACATTTTCTGCTTTTCTGACTGTCAGTTTTCTGTTTACTGCAATATATTTTTCATTACTGATTGTAACATTTCCCGTGCAGGTGATGTTTGCTTCGCTCGTAATTGCAGGTGACGAGGAATCGGCGGTGACGGTTACATCCGTTGCACCGTTAACGGTAAGTGTACCGTTAACTGCGTTACTGCCTGTATTTGCAATGCTGACCTTGCCGGAGCAAGTAATATCTGCATTGCCGGTTATTGTCGGTGCATTTGCTCCCGAAACGGTAACATCTGCCGCACCCTTGACGGTCAGACTTCCGGATACTGCAATATATTTTTCATTACTGATTGTAACATTTCCCGTGCAGGTAATATTGGCTTCGCCTGCAATTGCAGGTGACGAGGAATCGGCGGTGACGGTTACATCCGTTGCGCCGTTGACCGTAAGTGAACTGGCAACAGCATTAAAACCTGTATTTGTGATGCATACCTTGCCGGAGCAAGTGATATTTGCGGAATTACATATTGTGGGTTCATTTGCGCCCGAAACGGTAACATCCGTTGCACCGTTAACGGTCAGCCCTCCGCTGACAGCAATATGGTTTTCACTGTCGATTTCAACCTTGCCGGAGCAGGTAATATTCGCATTACCGTTTATTGTCGGTGAGTTTGCGCCGAGGGCATAAACATTTTCGGCTTTCCTGACGGTCAGGGATCCCGCAACGGCATAACCTTTTGTGTTGCCGATTTCAACATTACCCTCGCAGGTGATGTCGGCGGCGGTCGCAATGGCAGAACTCGTGCTATCGGTTGTAACGCTGACATCATTTGCGCTGTGAACCGTGAGCCCGCCTGCAACGGCTACTTGGTTGATATTTTCTATTCTGACATCGCCGGAGCAGGTTATTTCAGCCGAACCCGAGATTGTTGCACTGTTTGTTCCCAAAACGGTTACATTAACCGCACCGTCAACCGTCAGGGGTCCCGCAACGGCAGGACCTTTTTCATTGGTAATTATTACATTACCCGAGCAGGTGATGTCCGCTTTATTTATGATTGCGGAAGATCCGGAATCGGCAGTGACCATAACACCCGTTGCGCCGTTAACGGTAAATGCGCCGTAAACCGCAGAAACGCCGGTGTTGGTGATGGTGACCCTGCCGGAGCAGGTGATGCTTGCGGAAGAAGTGATTGTCGGTGCGTTTTTGCCCGAAACGGTAACATCAGCCGCGTTGTTTACGGTCAGAGTTCCGCTTACGGCAATATTATTTTCATTGCTGATTGTAACATTACCCGTGCAGGTGATATTTGCGATACCCGTGATTGCAGGGGAGGAAGCATCCGTTGTGACCGTAATATCCGTTGCGCCGTTAACCGTAAGATTGCCGGAAACAACAATATTGTTGGTGTTTGTTAAGCTCACCTTGCCGGAGCAGGTGATGCTTGCGGGATTATTAATCGTCGGAGCATTGTTGCCCGAAACGGTAACATCAGCAGCGCCGTTTACGGTCAGCGTTCCGCCGACTGCAATATGATTCTCATTTTCGATTAAAACATTACCCGTGCAGGTGATATCGGCTTTGCCCGTGATTGCAGGGGAGGAAGTTGCCGTTGTGACCGTAATATCCGTTGCGCCGTTAACCGTAAGATTGCCGGAAACAACAATATAGTTGGTGCTTGTTATGCTCACCTTGCCGGAGCAGGTGATATCTGCCGAAGAAGTGATTGTCGGTGCTTTTTTGCCCGAAACGGTAACATCAGCCGCATTGTTAACTTTCAATGTTCCGCCAACCGCAATGCTGCCGGTGCTGCTGATTGTTGCATTGCCCGAGCAGGTGATTTCGACATTGCCCGAAACAGCGGGGGCGGTGGAATCAGCGGTAACCGTAACATCGGTTGCGCCGTCAACGGTAAGAGCGCCGGCAACTGCATAAGCGCCGGTGTTGGTGATGGTAACCTTGCCCGTGCAGGTGATGCTTGCGAGACTATAAATCGTCGGTGCATTGTTGCCCGAAACGGTAACATCTGCCGCATTGTTAACCGTCAGCTTTCCGTTTACCGCAATGCCTTTGGTGTTGATAATTTCAACATTACCCGTGCAGGTGATATCTGCGGTACCCGTGATTGCAGGTGAGGAAGCTTCTGTTGTGACCGTAACATCGGTTGCGCCGTTAACCTTTAGATTGCCGCAGACTGCAATGTTCCCGGCACTTTTAATTTCAACCTCGCCGGAGCATGTAATGTCTGCCGAGCCGTTGATTACAAATGCACTGCCCGTGTTCTCAACCGTAACATCCGCAGCATCGGTTACGGTAAAATCGGATACGGAAGGTGCACCGGATGCGGTAACGACAATATTTGTTGCTCCGTTGCCCTTGATATCCAACGCTGTGCTGAGCATCTCGGTTGCCGTGAGAGTTTTCGTATCCGGGTCATATCTGACCTTTCCGCCGTCGGAGAGAACATCGTCTTTGTTTGCATCGGTAACGGCTATTCCGTTAACCGTTACGCCGTATTCCGTGTCAGCCAATGCCCATGTTGCAAAAAGAGCAGTAAGCATCAAGCAGAAAACGAGAATACTCAGAACCTTTTTGCCTGAATGTGTTGCTTTCATTTGATAACCTCCTATTTTAACTATACAATTTTATTTATATTATAAAATCGGTTATTTGTCAATAGAAACGGCACGAAATGACATCAAAACGGCGTGAATTGACATATTAATGCTTGATAATCAATAAAAATCCCGTTCCGAACCGACAGCAAAAAGAAAAATCCGACATCTCTGCCGGATTTTTGATGTTGCTTTTTTATCGGATATCTGCCGTTTCGGCGCTTTCCATTTCGTTGAGCAAGGGCGGGCGGAACATTTCAAAGGCTTTGTTGATGATATCAATGACAACCTTTCCGTCATCGCCGCCGTATTCTCCGTCAAGAGTCCAGGGAAGCTTTGAGCCGTCAAGAACCTCGATTTCAATGTGAGAGCCTTGAAGCAGATGGATGTATCTTTCGTCAAAATCTTTTTTAACAACGCTCGTCAGCGTGTCTGCCCATGCCCTTGCGCTGCCGGGGTTCTGGGCAAGAAACACTTCAAATTTGCCGTCATTGAGGCAAACCTCTTTTTCGCTCAGATGAATGATTTTGCCGACGGTGTATGAATTTGAAATCGAGCCGAAAACGAAGTCGCCCTCAAGCGTCTTATCGTCAACCGTAACCCTCATCGGTACGGGGTGGATATCCTTTATTTCCTTTGCGGCTTCATAAAAATAAGCAAGTCTGCCGATTCTGTTTTTAAGCTTCTGAGGAGCGGCGTAGGCACATTCGGTGAAAGCTCCGAACGAGGCGACATATGTAAAATATCTGCCGTTGAACCTGCCGATATCGTTCGGCAGAGCCGATTCTTTAACGATGAGTTGAGCCGCTTTGCGGGGCTTGGTCGGCAAACCGAGGGTGTTGGCAATGTCGTTGGTTGTGCCCGCCGGGATAAATCCGACCTTCGGCTTCTTTTTAAGCTCCATGATTCCGTTGAGCATTTCGCAGAATGTTCCGTCTCCGCCACGGCAGACGATGATATCGTAGTTTTCGCCGAATTCACGGGCGTATTCGGTTGCGTCGCCCGATTTTGTGGTGTTCAGCACGGTGATTCCGTAGCCGTGAACGCCGAAAATGTTGGTTGCTTCAAGCAAATCGTCGTTGAGCTTGTTTCTGCCTGAGCGGGGATTAATTATCATCAGAAGCATTTTTTTCATTTCGGATACCTGCACTTTCAGTTTTGAAAAATAAACAAGATAAAAAGTGTATTTGAACCAATATACCATTTTTTACTGAATTTAGCAAGTATTATTTTTCAGGGGTGAGCAATGACGAAAAATATCAGCCGTTTGTATGTGCTAAAATGATGTGACCCAAAAAAAGAAGAGAAGTAACTTCAAAAT
>JBJEQD010000108.1:0-6329 GCA_051881575.1 Acutalibacteraceae bacterium
AGGCACGGGACTTTGACTCCCGCATCCGCTGGTTCAAATCCAGCCGTCCCAGCCATGTAAAAAGCCTGAATTGTCTGCCGGACAATTCAGGCTTTTTACAATGATATCCGTTCCTTTCGGAACGGACGATATATTTTCAATATGATATCGCACGTCGTGCGATGATATATGCCACGGCATATAAAGGGAACGGATATTATATCATACGGCATAAGCCGTATATCATATTGCGTCAGCGATATATCATTTAATCAGATCGGTCAAAACACAGGGTTCAAAAGGTGTAATAATCACATGGAAAAAACTTGTTTAGCAATGTAAAATCGCTGCGGCGGTGGATTTATCATTGCCATCATAAAACAACAGCTTTTGCGGAGCAATAATAATCGGTCATAGGCGGAGCCTATCCTTAATTTGCGAAGCAAACTTCATTTTTGCGAATGCAAAAACTTCATGTACCGCAGGCACACTTCATTTCTTCATTTGATTCGGGGCTGTCCCTACGATTTGTTTGTCATTTTCAAAATCTTATTGCTTACGGCATCAACGAAAACAAGCACCTCGTCCTTGCCGAGCATACAAACGGCAAGGCGGCAAAGTCTCTCTCTGCCGTCAATTTCCGCAAGGCAAAGCTCGGAGCTTTTCAGAACAAGTTCATCGGGCAGAATAGGTCGAATATCCGCATTTCCCGAATAGTTGACAATATCCGTTCTGTAGTTTCTGATGTACTCAAAAGCGTTAAAATAAGTCACCTCGCCGCTCGCAAGGCATACGCTCAATTCAATGCACGAAGTGAGCAGGAGAATCCCGTTAACTCTCGGAGCAAAAACAAAAACGCAGGTCATCTCCTCCTGCTTCTGTGCAAAAAACTGCATATCAAAATACCCGTGCTTATTCAGAAACTCAGAAGCGATTCTTTGCCCCTGAGCCGCCGAATAAGCGCTTTTACTGCACGGCATGGGATTCACAAGTCGCATCAGCATTCCGCCCTTTTTGCTGATTTCCGCCGCCGCATCGTCATGGAAAAAAGAATAAACCTCGGTTCCGTTTTCGTCCTTTAATTCGCCGCCCCGCAGAAGCACCGGCTCAATTCCGAGCGCATCTCCCGCTTTTTCTCTCGCTTCCTCCTCGGTCACGCTCTCCGAATCCGCAAGAAAAGCCGACTTTTTTCTGCCCGAATAAGCCGAGGCAGTCAGCGAAAACAGTTCTTCTTCGCTTCCGTTTGAATAATCAAGATAATCCTCAAAATACGGAGTTTCATTTTTATTGAACACCTCGCCGTGCTCGCTGAGCGAATATTCTCCGCTCAGAACCGCCGAAGAAACGCCGCTGAGATGATAATAGACCTCCATTGCGTAATCCGAAAACTTCAGCGCCGCCGAGCGCTCATTCTCGCTCCCCGAAAAGCTTTCCGCAAAATCATAGACCTTTTCGCCAAAGCCGATTAAATTTTTTGCTTTCTCGCTGTCAAAGCAGGCTGAAGCCGCAACCGCTCCGAGCGCACGGGAGCAGACATATGCCGAGCTGTCCTGAACCGTGTCGGCGGTCGAAACGCCCATAAGCCGAAGCCCTCCGCTCAGCTCACGGTAATATTCACAGAGCGAAACAAGCCCCGTGAACCTCACTCTTTCGAGCGTTTCTTCATAATCCGCCTTTGCTTTCTGAGATATATAACCGCTGAGCGCAAGCACTGCACACAGCGCCGAAAAATACGAAACGATTCTGATAAACTTACGCCGCCTCATAAAAAATCACCCTGCTTTCACTATAAAGTGTTGCAGGGTGAAAAATTTTTATTCAAGGTAATATTTTTTGCCGCAGAGCAGAGTTAAATCATGCTCTCCTCCCACGAATCAAACGGCTTTATGCCGAAAATCGAGGCAACGGTGGGAGCAACATTGGCAAGGCCGAAGCTGCCGTCTTTGATATGATATTCATTCTTTGAATAAATGATAAACGGAACGGCGTTGAGCGAATGGGCTGTTCTGACCTGAACAACGCCTTTTTTATTCTTTTCAAGCATTTCATCGGCATTGCCGTGGTCAGCCGTGATAAGAACGGTAAATCCGCATTCATCCGCCGCCGCAAGAACTCTGGCAAGCCCGAGGTCAACCGCTTCAACGGCAACAATGGTTGCGTCAAGGCTTCCCGTATGGCCTACCATATCGCCGTTGGGATAATTGCAACGGATAAAATCATATTTGCCGCCCTTCATGGCGTCGATAACCGCATCCGTAACCTCTGCCGACTTCATCCAGGGGCGCTCGTCAAACGATACTCTGTCGGAGGGGATCTCCATATAGGTTTCAAGCTCCTCGCTGAACTTTTCGCTTCTGTTTCCGTTCCAGAAATAGGTTACATGGCCGTATTTCTGAGTTTCGGAAACTGCAAACTGAGTCATTTTGTGAGAAACAAGCAGCTCGGAAAGAGTATCCTTGATTTCGGGCGGGTTAACAAGATAATTTTTCGGGAGCTGAAGGTCGCCGTCATACTGAAGCATACCTGCATAGGCAACATCGGGCTTTGCTCCTCTGTCAAATTTATCAAAATCGTCATAATCAAAAGCCATGCTGAGCTCAAGCGCTCTGTCGCCACGGAAATTAAAGAGAATCACGCTGTCGCCGTCTTTGATTCTGCCCACGGGCTCGCCGTTTTCGGCAATAACAAAGGGAGGCAAATCCTGGTCGATAACTCCCGCAATTTCGGCACGGTAGGTTTCAATGGCTTCCTTTGCCGAAGCAAACTGTCTGCCCTCGCCCTTGACATGGGTTTCCCAGCCGAGCTTAACCATATTCCAATCCGCCTCATAGCGGTCCATTGTGATTTTCATTCTGCCGCCGCCGGAAGCGATTTTTGCATCAAATGAGCCGTCCGAAAGCTCGGCAAGCTTCGCTTCAAGCTGCTCAACATAGACAAGAGCGGAGGTTGCGGGAACATCTCTGCCGTCAAGCAGAATGTGAACTCTTGCAGACTTTATGCCGCATTCCTTTGCCTTTTCGAGCATTGCAAAAAGATGAGAAATGTTTGAATGAACATTGCCGTCGGAAAGCAGACCGATAAAGTGCATTGAAGAACCGTTTTCAACGCAGTTGGCTGAAAGCTTTTTCCACGCCTCGGACTCATAAATCTTGCCCGACTCAATTGATTCGTTAACGAGCTTTGCGCCCTGAGAATAAACCTGACCGCAGCCGAGCGCATTGTGACCAACCTCGGAGTTACCCATATCGTCATCCGACGGAAGGCCGACAGCCGTTCCGTGCGCTTTAAGACGGGTGTTGGGGCATTCCTTTAAAAGCCTGTCAAGCACGGGTGTGTTGGCAAGTGAAACGGCGTCGCCGAGACCTGTTTTTGAAAAACCCACGCCGTCCATAACAACAAGAAGAACTTTTTCTGACATTTCAGTTTCCTACCTTTTATAACAAGTCGGGTAAAGAGACTAAAGCCGCTTTACCCGCTCCGAATTTTTTATTTGCTTGCCGCTTCAACGATTTTTGCGAATTTCTCCGCAACAAGTGAAGCTCCGCCGATAAGTCCGCCGTCAACATCATACTGAGCAAGAAGCTCTGCGGCGTTGCCGTCGTTCATCGAGCCGCCGTACTGGATAACGAAATGATCGGCGGCGTCCTTGCTGTAAAGCTCGGCGATAAGCGAACGGATAACCGAGCAAACCTCGTTTGCCTGCTCGGGAGTTGCAGTAAGACCCGTTCCGATAGCCCAAACCGGCTCATAAGCGATGATGATGTTTGCAAGCTCAGCTTCCGAAACGCCCGAAAGAGCAACCTTGGTCTGCTTTCTGACGATTTCATCGGTGATGCCGAGCTCTCTCTCGCCGAGAACCTCGCCGACGCAGAGGATTACTTTAAGATCTGCATTGAGAGCGGCTCTGACACGGTCACGAACCGTCTCGTCAGTCTCGCCGAAATACTGTCTGCGCTCGGAGTGGCCGATGATAACATAGGGAACGCCCGCAGCCTTGAGCATCTGAGCGGAAACCTCGCCTGTGAAAGCGCCTTTTTCAGCCCAATGGCAGTTTTCTGCGCCGATTTTGATGTTTGAGCCCTCGGCAGCCTCCATGGCGGCGTAAAGGTCAATATAAGGTGTGCAAAGAATAACCTCGCAGTCAGCGCCCGCAACAAGGGGCTTCATCTGCTCAATAAGAGCCTTTGTCTGCTCGGGAGTGTTGTTCATTTTCCAGTTGCCCGCAATGACGGGTTTACGAAGTGATTTATCCATAAATTTAACTTCCCTTCAATGTTTTCGATTATTATTTATCGTTAACAGCCTCGATGCCGGGGAGAGCCTTGCCCTCAAGGAATTCAAGTGATGCGCCGCCGCCGGTTGAAATGTGGGTCATCTTGTCACCGAAGCCAAGGGTGTTAACAGCAGCCGCCGAATCGCCGCCGCCGATGATTGTAACTGCGTCTGTCTCTGCAAGTGCCTTTGCAACAGCGATTGTGCCGTTTGCAAGAGAGGGATTCTCGAAAACACCCATGGGGCCGTTCCATACAACTGTCTTTGCTGACTTAACTTCGCTTGCGAAAAGCTCGCAGGTCTTGGGGCCGATGTCAAGGCCTTCCATGTCTGAGGGGATCTGATCTGCGGGATAGTCGATTGTGTCAACGGGAGCGTCAATGGGATCGGGGAAATCCTTAGCGCAGAGAGTATCAACGGGGAGAAGAAGCTTAACGCCCTTTTCTTCTGCCTTTGCAAGCATATCCTTGCAGTAGTCAATCTTGCTTTCGTCAAGCAGAGATTTGCCGACATTGTAGCCCTTTGCGGCAAGGAAGGTATAAGCCATGCCGCCGCCGATGATGAGGGTGTCGGCTTTATTAAGAAGATTTTCAATAACATTGAGCTTGTCGGAAACCTTTGCGCCGCCGAGAATGGTGACGAAGGGTCTTTCGGGATTTTCAACGGCATTGCCGAGATATTTAAGCTCCTTGCCCATAAGGTAGCCTACTGCGGCTTCCTCAACGAAAGCGGTTACTCCGACGGTTGAGCAATGTGCTCTGTGAGCTGCGCCGAATGCGTCGTTAACATAGATATCGCAAAGGCTTGCAAGATCCTTTGAGAAAGCCTCGCCGTTCTTTGTCTCCTCGGAGCGGAAACGGGTGTTCTCAAGAAGAACAACATCGCCGTCTTTCATTGCTGCAACTGCTGCCTTTGCATTCTCGCCGACAACGATATCGTCAGCTGCAAAAACAACCTCTTTGCCGAGCTTCTCGCTGAGTCTCTTTGCAACGGGAGCAAGTGAGAACTTTGCTTCGGGGCCGTTCTTGGGCTTGCCGAGGTGAGAGCAGAGGATAACCTTTGCGCCGTCATTTATAAGCTTCTGAATCGTGGGGAGAGCTGCGTTGATTCTGTTTTCGTCGGTGATAACGCCGTCCTTGAGGGGAACATTGAAATCACAGCGAACGAGAACTCTCTTTCCCTTTGCGTTAATGTCGTCAACTGTTTTTTTGTTAAGTAAGCTCATTTGTGTCAATCCTTTCAGAATTTGTGTTTTGTCGGCAAAAAAATATTGCCGGGCACATACTTTACCAAATATATATTTTATATTATTATGTCAATTTTTTCAAGTATTATTTATCGGCAAAACGCCGAATATATGCCGATTTTGCATTAAACTTTTATAAAATAGCGGATTTAATCGGCGTGTTCTCCCGTAACGGCGGCTCAAAGGCGCAAAAAGTCTCTTTTCCGTCTTGACTTTACATTCCTTTTTTGATAAAATATGTACTGCTCGTTAAGCCGCCGAAAGGTGCAGACGATAAGCAATTGAATATCAGCCCCGATAGTTCAACGGATAGAATAAGGTCCTCCTAAGACTTAGATATCGGTTCGATTCCGGTTCGGGGTGCCACAAGCAATGCCTGAAAGCCTTGATTTTCAAGGTTTTCAGGCATTGCTCAATTTTGGATATCCTCAGAAAAAACTGTTCGGCATCGTGTTTTCCAAAACTGTAATTTTTATTATCATTAACTGTATAAGTCGTATGCTGTTTCAGCTTATATTTTCCCTTGTAATATAAATAAATTTACTATATAATCATAGTTAAGGTACGACATTTGTCAATAACAAGGTGGTTTTTCAAATGAGAATAACTGTAAAGAATAATTATCTGATTTTTCCCGTTAATACATTGGCAACAGGTAAACGGTTAACCTTTAGTCGGGGCAATAAAACGGTTTACGGTTTAAATATAAAGATTGATTATTTTAACCCGAATTTTTATGCCTATATTGATGTTTCAAGGTTTATCGGGCAAACGGTGGATATATCGGTTAATCCGCAAATAAAACTTGATTTTCGTGTTTCAGATGAAATAG
>JBJEQD010000109.1:0-6318 GCA_051881575.1 Acutalibacteraceae bacterium
ATATCTTGACTTTATTTTTTGACCGAAATGGGTCACATCTATTTACAACGCAGAAAAACAAATTCACGCTGAAACACCAAAGCCTTTGACAAATCAACGGAATGAGTTATAATAACTCTTTGAGGGTTATTTCTGAGAAGATATGAAAGAGGAATATGTTACGGCGGTGAATATCAACCGCTTCGGAATCAAGGCATATACTCTTTGTTCATACCTATACAATAATATTTCGGAGGTGAAATGAATGGCATATTCTGAGCTTATCAAAAATTTTGAAAAAATCCGTGACTATATGAGAGAATTCTATGTTTACGGATTTAAGAGCAGAGATGAATACGATAAAAAGAGCGCCCGTTCCTATGACAATGAACGCCGAAGGATTGAAAGCTGGTTAGGCAATTATATCGGATTCCGACAGACTGAAAACGGCAAAAATGTTTTTCTTTCAATTGACAGCCGTTCATCAAGCCGCAATCCTTTATACAATGTGCTGAAATCAAAAAGCTTTACCGACGGCGACATAACTCTGCATTTTATTCTCTTTGATATTCTTCACTCTTCGGATATTGAACTAACTATATCGGAAATAGCCGAAAGAATTGACGATTATCTTCTCTGCTTTGAAAATTCCATGGAATTTGACGAATCCACCGTCAGGAAAAAGCTAAAAGAAAATTCTGAAATTGGACTTATCAAATGCAGAAAAGACGGGAAACGAGTTTTATATTCACGCTGTGAAGATTCCGATATTTCATCCTGTGCCCATGCCGTTGAATTCTTTGCGGAAGCAGAGCTTTGCGGAGTCATCGGCAGCTATATACTTGATAAAACCGAAAACAAAAACGAAATATTTTCTTTCAAGCATCACTACATAACCCACGCCCTTGAAAGCGAAGTTTTGTGCAGCCTTTTTGACGCAATAAGGGAGAAAGAGCGGGTGACTCTCACCAACTGTCCAAGACGGAATAACGGCGAAAGAACCGAAAAAATTATTCCGATTAAAATATTTGTCAGCGTTCAAAGCGGCAGAAGATATCTTGCAGGATTTTCAGAAAGATTCAATAGTATCAAGATATTCAGGCTCGACTATATCAGCAACATTGTTTCGGGCGAGGTATGCGAAAGCTTTGACTGCCTTCGTGAAGAATTCTCACAGCTTGAAAAACATATGTGGGGTGTGGGATACAGCGCCAAGAGTGAACTTGAGCATGTTGAATTTACCGTTTATATCGGAGCAAAAGAAGAACATATTTATAAGCGCCTTATGCGTGAAAAGCGTTGCGGCAATGTTGAAAGAATTGATAAAAACACGGCAAAATTCACCGCAGATGTTTATGATTCAAACGAAATGCTTCCGTGGATTCGTACCTTTATTTGCAGAATAAAAGCTTTGGATATCTCAAATAAACTTGTTGAAAACCGTTTTCGCATGGATATGACGGATTTATACCGTATGTACGGAATCGGAGGTGATGTGCAATGATTTTTCACGAGATTTACGGCAACTATTATAATACGGTTGCGGCAATTCTTTCAGAGGCGGTTAAAGGCGAGCTGACCGAAAAAAGAATGAACGAAATTGTTTCGGAAAAAGCATTTGCCGAAAGCTTTCTTACTGTTATTCCTGCTCTTAAAAGCGGAAAATGGCAGCTCTTGAATCCGGATTTGACAACTCCGCTTAAAAACAAGCCTTCAATGCCGCTGACCCTTCTTCAGAAAAGATGGCTTAAAGCGATCAGCCTTGACCCGAGAATAAAGCTTTTTGATGTTGATTTTAGCTTTCTCGGGGATGTTGAACCGCTTTTTACTCCCGATGATTTTGTTGTGTTCGACAAATACAACAACGGTGACCCTTTTGAAAATAAAAACTATATTAAAAATTTCAAGCTTTTTCTTCATGCCGTAAAGTACAAAGAAAGGCTGAAAATCCGTTATCATGGCAACAAAGGGCACTTTATTTTAATGGAAGGAGACCCCTATAAGCTTGAATATTCTGAAAAAGACGATAAATTCCGTGTGCTTCTGCGTCACTGCAGCAAAGGCACATTCATAAATCTTGCGGGAGTTGAACGCTGCTCATTTATCGGCAACGCATACGCCGATGATGCAAACGATGTCCTTGACGGCGAAACATCTTTTGTGCTTGAGCTTACGGATGAAAGAAATTCTCTTGAAAGGGTTATGCTGCACTTTGCTCATTTCAAGAAAGAAGCCGAACGGTTGAGAGATAATAAATATAGGGTTAAAATTTATTATGATTCCTCGGATGAAACCGAGCTTGTGATAAGAGTTTTATCCTTCGGACCTATGGTTGAGGTGATTGAGCCTCAAAGCTTCAGGAATCTGATAGTTGAGCGGCTTGTTTCACAAAAAAATATGCAAGATTAACGGCTGCGGACTTGATTTCGATCAAGTTCGCACCTTTCTTTCCGTGATTTTCCAAGAAATCGGAGATATAATGCAACCGTGGAAAGCAAAAATGCCTTTCCGAATGATAAAGGCACGAACAGCAAAAATACCGACGAAAAGTATATTCGCCTCATTTGAATGTGCCTTGCGGTTCAGCTTTAAAGATGCGTTCAGCAATTTCTTTCGAATGCCTGGATAATATAACTGTTTCCGGAGGTTGACGAAGCTTTTGCTTCCGTATCTTGTTAAAGGTGCAAACAGCAAATCGGAAATTCCTTGTCAGGTAAGTTCTGACCCCAAATTGCACCTTGATTTTATCAATAAAGATGCGCACAGCAATGTTTGACGGAGAGTCGCAGATTGAAAAATCTACCCCTGCACACACGCAGGGTAATTACCGATTGATTATCGCATCTTGATATAAACCACAATAAGCCAATGAAAGAATGCGGGTTAAGTCAAAGCTTTAGTCTGTGAGACAGTTGGCGTTTATATTGTGAATAACAAAGATGTGTGCGGATTTATGATTTAAGGAGTCATTTTTGTGTACTGCGTAACGGCAATTGTAGCCTATTAACGTACAGGCAATTAATGAATACATTTTTCTTATGCAAAAAGCCGTTATCATAAAGCTTAACGCATCTTTAATAAAAGCACCGACAGCAATTATTTGTAGCTTATTTGGATAAAGCAGGGGACCGAAAATCCCCGTAAGCAGGTTCGAATCCTGCCGTAAACGGTGCTTTGACAACCTATGATAAAGACACCCACAGCAACAATTCTGACGGAACTTTCAGATCCGGTTTTACGGTGTCTTGCATAAAGGCGCAAACAGCAATTTGACGCTGAATAAGCTACGGTGAAAACCTGAACTTTATCAAATCAGTTTTTGCGCCTTGCTTCAAAATTCATTTCAAGGAGGGGTTTTCAATGTTGAATTACCTTAAAAACGAAGCAAACAAAACCTATACCGAAAACGGTGCGGCTACATATCTGTCAACAGGTTCAGAGTGCCTTGACCTTTTCGCTTCAATAGGTGCAATCCGCAGCAACACAGAGCAAGAAATAATAACTCGCTTTGTCAGGGCTTTCGCCGAAAATCCCGACATTGCCATGAAAATATTATTTTTTGCAAGAGATGTGCGCGGCGGACTTGGTGAACGCCGCGTTTTTCGCACCCTTTTCAAGTGGCTTGCGGTGAATTATCCCGAATCCGTAAAAAAGAACATTTCTTATGTGGCGGATTACGGCAGGTTTGACGATCTGCTTGTGCTTATCGGCACCCCCTGCCAATCATCCATGGTTGATTTTATCAGAAATCAGCTTGAAAGAGATATAAATGCCGCTTATACAGACGGCGATATTTCACTTCTTGCCAAGTGACTGCCCTCGGTTAATGCATCGGACAAAGAAACAGTAAAAAATGCAAAAATCCTTGTCAAAACGCTCGGCACAACCGATAAAGAATACAGAAAAACCCTTTCAATGCTTCGAGCAAAAATTAAAATAATCGAAAATAATCTTCGTGAAAAGGATTATTCATTTGATTATTCAAAGCAGCCCTCAAAAGCTTTGTTCAAATACCGTGAAGCCTTCAAGCGCAATGACGGCAAGCGATATAACGAATATCTTCAGAAGGTTGCAGGCGGTGAAACAAAAATGAATACGGCAACACTTATGCCCTATGAGCTTATCAGGCCCTATTTCTCACCAGGATATTATAATGATGCGGTTGAGGATGAAAGCATCGAAACTGCGTGGAATAACCTTGAGGACTTCACAAACGGTGAAAACGCTCTTGCAGTTATTGACGGTTCAGGTTCAATGTACGGTTATTACGGTGCCAACCGTGTTGCTCCCATAACAGTTGCAATGTCACTCGGCATTTACTTTTCAGAGCGCAATAAGGGTGCATTTGCAGACCACTTCATCACATTCTCCGAAAATCCTCAGCTTGTTGAAATCAAGGGTAAAAGCCTTTATGAAAAAGTGCGCTACTGCGAAACCTTCAATGAGGTTGCTAATACTAATATTCAGAAGGTGTTTGAGCTTATTCTCAATGCGGCTGTAAAGAATAATATTCCTCAGTCCGAATTACCCGCAACCCTGTATTTCATAACCGATATGGAATTTGACTATTGCACCGAGGATTCAAGCCTTACAAACTTCGAATATGCCAAAAAGATATTTGAAGAAAACGGCTATAAGCTCCCCCGTGTGGTTTTTTGGAATGTTGAAAGCAGAAATATGCACCAACCCGTAATGCAGAATGAGCAAGGCGTTGCTCTTGTTTCAGGCTGCACACCCGCAATATTTTCAATGGTTGCCGACGGCTCACTCTCACCCTACAAGATGATGATGGATATCATCGGCAGCGAAAGGTACAAAAAAATAGCGGCGTGAGTTATCTCCGCCGCATAGATAGAAAGGATGAAAAACTATGATTACTATCGGCGGAAAATTCAACACCGCAAAGGTTTTTATTGATACTATTGATGACACCGCAGCCGGACAGCTTGAAACCCTCTGCGATCAGAGCTTTGTTGAAGGCTGCAAAATCAGAATAATGCCCGATGTTCATGCCGGTGCAGGCTGTGTTATAGGGTTTACCGCTAACCTCGGCGAAAGAGTAATACCCAACATTGTGGGCGTTGATATCGGTTGCGGAATGCTCACCGTTGACCTCGGCTTCAATCGTGTTGATTTTGATAAACTTGACAGGATTATCAGAGAGAAAATTCCTTCGGGAGCCGATGTTCAGGATGGCAGACTTGTCCACTTGCCTGAAATGCAGAATCTTTTCTGTTATAGGGAACTGAAGCATTCAAAACGCCTTGAAAGAAGTATTGGTTCCCTCGGCGGCGGCAATCATTTTATTGAAATTGATGTTGACGATGAAGGCAGAAGATACCTTGTTATTCATTCTGGCAGCAGAAATCTCGGCAAACAGGTTGCAGAGCATTATCAGAATATGGCGTGGGAGATACACAGAGGAATAGAGGAGTTCTGGGCAGAAAAAGAAAGAATTATCACCGAATACAAAGAAACAGGCAGAAAATCCGAAATCGAACCGACACTTAAAAAGCTGAAAAAGGAATTTTCCCTCAAGGAATCCGAAATACCCAAAGACCTCTGTTTTCTTGAAGGTAAGTACAGAGATATGTATCTCCACGATATGCAGTTCTGCCAGCAGTTTGCAGTTCTTAACCGTTACATGATGGCAAAAATCATTCTCAACAGCCTTTTTGAAAAAGAGGTTGAAGATTTTGAACATTTTGAAACCGTTCATAACTAAATTGATATAGAGAGTAATATCATCCGTAAAGGCGCAGTTTCTGCCAATAAAGGCGAAAAACTTCTTATACCCATCAATATGCGTGACGGCAGTTTAATCTGTATCGGCAAAGGAAACGAAGATTGGAATTGCTCTGCGCCCCACGGCGCAGGCAGGCTTTTCAGCAGAATTCAGGCAAAAGAAAAGTTCACCGTCGAGGAGTTCAAGGAGAGTATGCAGGGCATCTACAGCACCTGTATAAGCACCCGAACTATCGATGAAAGCCCGATGGCTTACAAATCCATGGATGATATTATAAACAATATTTCACCAACCGCTGATATACTCAAAACTATCAAACCTGTTTATAATTTCAAAGCAGAATAACAATTCTTTTCAAAAAACTGAATATTCTTTCTCCTGTCTTGTGCCCGTTTGAATGAGCTAAGGAACGGTTGCCCGAACTCTTGCATCGGCATAAGATTGAAAAGCAAGTGAAAAAAACCGCAAGCAAATGGAGCTTGTCAGATGGAGCTGAGAAATATTAAAATCGGCTGTCGTAAAAGTGGAAAAACCACCTGCGGCAGCCGATTTTATCTGTTACTTTCCATTCGTTTTTATACCGAACATTTCTC
>JBJEQD010000110.1:0-6298 GCA_051881575.1 Acutalibacteraceae bacterium
AATGATAGTCGCTTTCTTCAAGAATTTGTGGGATAAGCTCAGACGAGCTTTTGAAGTGTCTGTAGCTTAAAAAAGTTAACTTTTATTTTCTTATGCTCTAATATATTGAATTTATAATGGCTTGCATCGGAAATCCAACCGATGCAAGCCATTAATATTTTTGTTCAGAATTGAGATGAAATTTTTATCGTTTAGGATTTATTTTAATATTTTCGTCAGCAATCAACTGCTTATTCAAGTGCTTATCGATTACAGTAACGGGCTTGTCGCTGTGAATTTCGGTAACAAGACCGTTTTTCCACTTGAAGCTGATTTTTGCGCCCTTTACCGCCATATTCTTGACCTCGCCCGAAATTCCGTAGCTCTTTGGCAGGGCAGGAATAAGCTCGACCGCTCCGTTTTCTTCGGTTATGAGCATTTCGTTGATTCCCGCAACGAAGCCCATATTGCCGTCAATCTGAAAATAGAACGGCGGATGAACGCAGAAAAGATTTTTGAACACGGAATGAGTCAGCATACTGCGTATAACCTTTTGCACGGTTTCGCTTTCACGCAGTCTTGCCGAAAGACAGATTGCCCAAGCCGCCGACCAGCCTATATACTGAGACCAGTTATCGATTCTGTAGTGAAACAGCTTTTTTATCAATTCCGTCTGCTCTGCGTTTTCGTAAAAACCGATAATATTGCCGGGATAAAACGCATAAAGCGGTGAAAAATGGCGGTGGCCTTTTTCGGGCGTTTCAAAATCTTTATGCCATTCGCAGATGCCGTTTTCGCCCTCTTTAAAGGGATAAAGAAGCGGCGTTTTTTCATTTATTTCCGCTTTCAGCTTTTCATCGTCCGAAAGCTCAATAGCGTTTTGAAAAGCCTGCCTGACAAGCCCCATATCGAACGCCGAAGCGTAATCAAGAGAGCAGTTTTTGCCGTTATTCGCAAAAACATTTTCGGGCGACGGTGACGGGCAAATCACATAATTTCCGTCATGCAAAACAAGAAAATCGCAGGCAAATCTCGCCGACTCTGTAACGATTTCTTTGATTTTTTCTTCATATTCGCCGAGAAAACCGTTTTTATAATGCGTGTATATTTCGTTTGAGAGCCACACGCCGCAGAGAGGGGCAAACATGAAGTTTGAGCCGCCTTTAACGGGCGGCGTTTTGCGCCACAAATCAACATTGTGATTGCAGGCGAAGCCCTTACAGCCGTAATTGATTTCGGCGGTCTGTCTGCCGTTTTGCATGGTTTCGTATACCATCTGAATGAGCGGCTCAATGCATTCAGACAGCCCCGAACGGGAAGCACCCCAATAGTTCATTTCGGTGTTGATATTCACCGTGTAGTTACTGCTCCACGGCGGGCGAACCGAATTGTTCCAGATTCCCTGAAGATTAAGGGGCTGACCGCCTTTTCGGCTGCCCGAAATAATCATATATTTGCCGTAATTATAGAGCAGTTCGCAAAGCGCCCTTTCATCTCCGCCTTTTTTAACGGATTCCAGAAGCTCATCTGCGTTCATATAATCGCCGCAGTCAAAAGATATGCTTTGAGCATTGAATAAAGCAGAGTAATCTTCAATATGCCGTGATTTCAGCGTTTCAAAATCCTTGTTGACGGCGTTCAATGCCGCCGTGCACTTTTGCTTGACGGCTTTTCTGCTTGTTTCGGGCATTTGGTCAAAGCCGTTAAAGCCCGTTGCCGTTGCAAAATAAAGAGTCAGTTCGGTTGCTTTTTTAACTTTGACAGAGCTTTTGCCGCACTTAATCCTGCCGTCTGTCTGCACCTGAGTTTGCAGGCAGAAAGCCATTCCTTTTTTCTCGTTGTAACGAATCGGATGAAGCTCTTTTATCAAATAATTCGGGGCGGCATAGTCGGGAGCATTGCCGAGAAGAAAGAGGCTGTTTTCTTCGGCTTCAATCTGATATTTCAGCTTGCTGTTTGCCTTAATTACAACGGAAAACGGCTTATCGGATTTTATTCTGTAAACGGAAATCCTGTCGGGATTGGATGAAAACGCTTCGGCTGTGCAGCCTCTCGTTTTGGCGGTGTGGATTCCTTTTGAAAGGTCAAGACTCCTCCCATAATCAGACTGATTCAAGCCTTTGAAAGAGAGAGTAATTTCACCAAGAGGCATATATGCCTCGCTGTAAAAGCCCGTCAGCTTTTCTTCGCAAAGGGCGTCCGCTTCGCTGTTTCTGCCCTCAAAAATCAGCTTTCTTACCTGTTCCAGATTTTCAAGGCTTTCTCTGCTGTCGTAATTTTTAGGATAACCCGACCAAAGAGTTCCGTCGTTAAAACAGAGCTTTTCTTTTTTCATCGAGCCGTAAATCATAATACCCGTGTGTCCGTTGCCGAGCGGCAGCGCCTCACGCCAATTTCCCGCAGGTTTATTATATCTGATTTCGTTCATGTTTTCACCCCTGACGAATTTGTTCAAGCTGTCTCGTTTGCGGATAAAATTCGGTTAATCCGCATCCACATTGCCGCAGTTGGTTATTTTTACTTTATTCTTGTTCGCAAAACGGTTATTTTTGATAATCAGACCGTCTGTCGCTTCGGCGCTTATGCAAACTCCGCCGTAATTTTTGAAGGTGTTGCCGATAATTCTGATATTCTTATGCACTGCTCCTGCATACTTTCCGTTTTCGGGCTTTATGAGTATCGGCGTTCCTCCGCAGTAATCAAAGGTGTTATTTCTTATGGTAACATCTTTGCACATGCCGCTTTCATACCAGCTTTTTGCATCGTCGGAAAGAAGAATTCCGCTCATTGAAGTGCTGACAAAGTGATTGTTTTCAACATTGACTTTGCCTCTTGTGGTAATCAGCAGACCCCTTGTTATGATTCTCGTCATCGTGTTGTTCTCAAACTCAAGATTCGGGCATGCGCTGATATCCTCAATCACATTGCCAACCCTTGCATTCTTCGTGTCGCTGACGGTGAGCCTGATATCATATTCATTCAGAAGCTCCGATTTTTCGATAACCGCCTCTCCCTCTTCAAGAAGCGTATCGGAATTGATATAGGCAACGGTATCGCCCTCTCTCAGGGGATTGAAGCCGTGAGACTGCGGGTGCATGAAGCGAACGGTCAGCAGATTATCCTTGATATCGGTAATCTTGAAATGAATGCCGTGAACATTCAGGCTGTCATCGCCTGCGCCGTCAAAATAACTGTTTTTGATTGAAACATCGCCTCTGCACATGCAAATCTGAATGAAATCGGCAACGGATGCCATTTTTCTTGCCGAGCCTTTTTCGGGCGCAAAGCAGACATTTTCAACGGTTATGTTTTCGGTATCCTGCGCAACGAGGGCAAGAGAATAATTAAACCTTTGCCTTATGTTTTCAAGCTTCACATTTTCGCTTTTACTGATGAATATTCCCGCAAACTGACGGCGGACATCAAAAATATAATAGCAGTCGCCTTTTTTGAATCTGAAAGTGTTAGGATAACGAACCCGGATTTTTCTCTCTCCCGTATTCCGGATATTGACGGCAGAAAAAAGCGGATGATGCACCCTGATTATTTTGTCAGGCGTTTTCTCTCTGATAAGCCCAATCCAAAATGCGTTCAGAGCTTTTTCATCTGCGCTGACACGGTAGTCCCTGCCGTAAAAATACAGCTTGCCTTTATCAAATTCATAAAGGCTGTCACGGTCGATTTCAAAATCCACGCTGAAAGGACTTTTGCGGATAACCTTCAGCTCATGCATATCGGGATGAGAGTGACGGATTTCAATATTTTTCAGGGTGATGTTTTTGCATTCTTCAACCGCAACGTTCGTGACCCTGCCGTTGATTATGAAAACCGAATCACCGCCGTCAAAAACAAGGTCGCTTATTCCGCCGAAATAAAACGGAACTGCATTCAGATGAGGCGTTTCATCGGCTTTGAACTCGCCGTCGCCGACCGTGTTTGTGATAAACAGCATATGTTTTTCGCATTTTTCGCTGTCGATATAATATGTACCATTTTCAAATACAACCGTTTTTTCGCCGTCAACGGTTTTAATGAATGAAAAAAGCTTAATTAATTCCTCTGTTATATCCCTGCCTTGAGCTATTCCGAATTCAGAAGCGTTGATTATATTCATTTTCAGTCCTCCAGCATGTTTTTGATTTTCTCACATTCCGTCAAACCGCCAAACCCGTAAAAGCTTTCGGCATTTTCAAAAAGGAACGCCGACTTTTCCGCTTCTTCAAGCTCGGTTGACTTAACAATAAAATCATAACTCATTTTGTAGGTAATTTCAACCATTGTTCTCGGATAATCGCTGCCCCACATCAGTTTTTCAAATCCGCAGATTTCCGATGCCTCTTTTATCGCTCTGACAGCCGAAGGATAAGGATAAAACTCGCTGTTGAAAAGCCAGGTGATTCCGCCGCTTTCAATGCGGACATTTTTGTTTCTTGCAAGCTTAATCTGCTCTTTCCACCCGGCTCTTGTGACCATGCCGAAATGACCGATTGCAATTCTGAGATTGGGATACTGCTTTATCATTTCAAGCAAAGATGTTGTCTGAGCGTCTCCGTCCGCAAGGTCGATTGAAACAAATATTCCTGCTTTATCAGCCTGTTCAAACACCTGATAATGCTTTGTCAGATCCCGAGTCGGCAGTCTGCCTGCACAAATCTTGATTCCGTCAAAGCCGTCAAGGGAAAAGGGCTTGTTTTCTTCATAGAGAGAGCAGATTTTCAGCCTGTCGGGATATTTTGCTTTTGCCGAAAGCAGATATCCATCCTGATTGCCGTCGATTTCCTCCTGAGTGATAACTGCGCCGCTGACGAGGGCATAATCCATGTTGGAAACGAACATTTCAGCCGTATTTTCGCCGCTCAGCATATACGGCGGCATCATCTGACGGATTTCACCGCCGAAATTGCTTTTACCGTTACCGACGGAAAATACATCTCTCCCGTCAACCTTTCCGCTTTGCGTTTTCCATAAATGTGCATGGCAATCAATTATCATAAATCAACACCGTCCCGAAAACAGGATTTTTTATAATTCAAACTTTTTATCAGAATTTAATTAAAAGCTTTGCAAGCGTGCCGTCATTATGCGAAAGCGCTTCAAACGCTTCGGCGGCATTTTCTTTTTCATATACACCGCTGACAATCTTCAAAATGTCAACTTTGCCGCTTTTCACAAGGTCAATCAGAGTTTCAAAATCCTTTGTGAATGCGTTGCGGCTTCCGAAAATATTCAGCTCTTTTTTCAGAATAACTGAATGAACAAAGGTGGTCTCCCGTTTGCCGTTGCCGATTAAAATTATGTTTGCGCCGTGCGCCGCTTCGCTGATGCAGGATAAAAATGTTTCCGGCGCACCGCAGGCCTCCACGCAGACATCAAAGCCGTTGCCGTGTGTGAAATCCTCACAAACCATGTGCAAATCATTCCCTTTGACATTGACAATACAATCTGCGCCGAACTCCTTAGCAAGATCAAGGCGGCTTTCAAGCATATCGGCAATCAGCACTCTTGCTCCGAGGGCTTTGGCTCTCATAAGCGCAAACAGCCCGATGGGACCCGCTCCCATTATCAGCAGATTATCGTCTTTTTTCACCTCGGCACGGGAGAGAGCATGACAGCTTATCGAAAACGGCTCAATGAGCGCAAGCTCCTTTGCGGATAAGCCTTTGCCGTCAATGATTCTTTCAACGGGCATCGTGATATACTCCTGAAAACTGCCGTCACGCTGAACGCCCATGGTCTGATTATCATGGCAGGCATTGACGATTCCCCGCTTGCAGGCGTAACATTCGCCGCAGTTGAAATAAGGGTTGCAGGTGACAATATCTCCCGCTTTCAGTCTTTTTTCATTTTCGGGTATTTCAACAATCTGCGCCGAAAACTCATGACCCGGGATTCTCGGATAAGTCGTGAAGGGCTGATTGCCCGTATATGACGCAACATCCGCTCCGCAGATTCCGCAGTAAAGCACCTTCAAGAGTGCTTCGCCCTGTTCTGCTTTCGGCATTTCCTTTTCAATCAGTCGGATTTCACCGGGTTTTGTTATTTCAATGGCTTTCATTTCTTATGCCTCCGTGTCGATATATTCGGGATTCCAGATGACCGCCGTTTTCAGCGGCGCACCCTTGGAATAGATTTTATTTTCGTAAGCGTCAATCGGATTTTCGCAAAATTCATTTTTATCGATAAGCTCAACAAGACGGTCAAACTTGCTTTCGCAAAGCAGTTCAATTGCCGTTTCCATGTGCTTTTGCGTAAAATTGATTGACGAGAGAATCACCTGATTTTTGAAGCCGAACGGCATGGTGTCAAAGGTGACTTTCGG
>JBJEQD010000111.1:0-6270 GCA_051881575.1 Acutalibacteraceae bacterium
ATTAAGCTTTCGCCATGGGCTCCTTAGAAAAGGAGCTGCCCGTAGGGCTGAGGATTGATAAGTTAACGGGTTAATCAATGCAACAGATAATCCACAAGTTGCCGAAAAAATATTTGCCGAACTATTAAAATCGGTCATAGGCAGAGCCTATCCTTAATTTGCGAAAAAACGGGCGACCACGCAGGGTCGCCCATACCTTCATGTGCCGCAGGCACACTTCATTCTTCATTTCAAAAAACGCCCCCGAATCGGAGATAATCCTTTTCGGGGGCTGATTTTATCCTTTAAAGAGTTGTCAGAGTTTCCATTACATAGTTGCCGAAGTCCTCGCAGGTTGCGCCGTCCGATCTGCCTGTTATGTGAATTTTTTTCTCCTCATACATGCAGATATCAAGCGCTCTTTCGAGCTTGTCGGCTTCCGTCTGTTTGCCGATGTGAGAAAGGAGCATTACTGCCGCACGGAGCATTGAGCACGGGTCGGCATACTTGCCTCTGCCCTCTCTGATCATTCTCGGTGCTGAGCCGTGAATTGCTTCAAACATAGCATATTTCTTGCCGATGTTTGCGCTGCCTGCCGTGCCGACGCCGCCCTGGAATTCCGCCGCCTCGTCGGTGATGATGTCGCCATAAAGGTTGGGAAGAACGAAAACCTTGAAATCGGTGCGTCTTTTCTTGTCGATAAGCTTTGCGGTTGTGATGTCAATATACCACTCGTCCGTCGTGATTTCGGGATAATCCTTGCCGACCTCTTTGCAGATGTTGAGGAATTTACCGTCGGTGGTTTTGATAACATTAGCTTTCTGAATAATTGAAACTCTGTCCTTGTGGTTCCTTCTTGCATAGTCATATGCAAGCTTTGCGATTCTCTTTGAACCCTCGGTTGTCGTAACAACAAAGTCCATTGCAAGGTCATCGGTGACATTAACTCCCTTTGAACCGACGGCATATGCGCCCTCCGTATTCTCTCTGAAGAATGTCCAGTCGATTCCCTCGTCGGGAACCTTAACGGGGCGCAGGTTGCAGAAAAGGTCAAGAGCCTTTCTCATTGCAACATTTGCGCTTTCAATGTTCGGCCACGGATCGCCCGCCTGCGGAGTGGTTGTGGGGCCTTTAAGAATAACGGGGCATTTTTTCAGTTCCTCAAGAACATCGTCGGGGATTGCCTTGTTGGCGGCAACACGGTTTTCGATGGTCAGACCGTCAATGGTCTTGAACTCAATTTTACCGTTTTCAACATCTTCTTTAAGAAGAAATTCAAGAACTCTTGCAGCTTCGTTTGTGATGATGGGGCCGATTCCGTCGCCGCCGCAAACGCCGATTGTGAGCTTGTCGAGCTTTGAGTAATCAATAAAATCGCCCTGCTGTTTAATCATTTCGCTTCTTGCGTCCTGCTCTCTGATAAGCGCTTCAAACTTATCAAGAGCATTTTTGATTTGTGCTTCAGTCATTTTGAATTCTCCTTATTTGCTTGAATTTTTGGTATAGTTAAGCAGTCCGCCGTCAAGAATCATTGCGGTCTGTCTGTCCGAATAATCATATGAAAGAGCGTATTTTTCGCCTTTGGTTACATTTTCAAGAACAACCTTGCCGCCGTCTTTGATTGCGGAGCGGATGCCGTTGAGAGCAAGAATATCGTCCTTGTCGATCTTGTCGTAATCGTCGGGATTTTCAAATGTAAACGGCATGATACCTGCATTTATGAGGTTGGCACAATGGATTCTTGCAAAGGATTTTGCGATAACCGCTTTAATTCCGAGATAAAGAGGAACAAGAGCGGCGTGCTCTCTTGATGAACCCTGACCGTAGTTTGCGCCGCCGATTATAAAGCCCTTTCCTGCCGCCTTACAGCGTTCTGCAAACTTTTCGTCGCACTGCTTAAAGCAGAAGTTTGAAAGATAAGGTATATTTGAACGGTAGGGGAGAATCTTTGCGCCTGCGGGCATGATGTGATCGGTTGTGATATTGTCGCCGACCTTGAGAATTGCGGGAGCTTCAATGCTTTCGGGCAGTTCCGTGCTTGTCGGGAAAGGCTTGATGTTCGGGCCGTATTTGATTTCAACCGAATCCGCTTCTTCAACCGAAGCGGGCTTTTCAATCATATTATCATTGATTATGAATCTCTCGGGCAGCTTGAATTCGGGCATTTCGCCGAGAGTTCTCGGGTCAGTCAGAACGCCTGTAATAGCCGATGCAGCGGCAACCTCGGGGCTGACAAGATATATTCCTGCGTCTGCCGTGCCCGAGCGTCCCTCAAAGTTGCGGTTGAATGTGCGGAGCGAAACGCCCTTTGACTGGGGCGACTGACCCATGCCGATGCAGGGGCCGCATGCGCATTCAAGCAGTCTTGCGCCTGCTCCGAGAATATCAGAAAGTGCACCGTTGAGCGAAAGCATGTTCAGAACCTGCATTGAACCGGGTGAAATTGTAAGGCTGACATTGGGGGCAACCTTTTTGCCTTTGAGAATCGAAGCGACCTTGAGCAAATCAAGGAGCGATGAATTTGTGCATGAACCGATGCAGACCTGGCTGATTTCAATGTTGCCGATTTCTTCAACCGTTTTAACATTATCCGGCATGTGAGGCATTGCAGCCATGGGAACAAGCTTTGAAAGATCAATATCAATTATTTCGTCATATTCTGCATCCGAGTCCGCTTTCAGCTCAGACCAGTCATCTTCTCTGCCCTGTGCTTTAAGAAAATCTTTTGTGATTTCATCCGAGGGGAAAACAGAAGTCGTTGCGCCGAGCTCTGCGCCCATGTTTGTTATTGTTGCTCTTTCGGGAACGGAAAGAGTCTTAACACCCTCACCGCCGTATTCGATGATTTTTCCGATGCCGCCTTTAACGGACATGATTCTGAGAACTTCAAGAATAATATCCTTTGCGCTGACCCAAGGGGAAAGCTTGCCCGAAAGGCGAACGAGCGTCATTTTAGGCATGGTTGTGTAATATGTTCCGCCGCCCATTGCGACGGCAACATCAAGACCGCCTGCGCCGATGGCAAGCATTCCTATTCCGCCGCCTGTCGGAGTGTGGCTGTCTGAGCCGATAAGAGTTTTGCCGGGCTTGCCGAAACGCTCAAGATGAAGCTGATGGCAAATGCCGTTGCCGGGCTTTGAGAAAAGCAAGCCTCTCTTTTTGGCAACGCTCTGAATAAATCTGTGGTCGTCTGCATTTTCAAATCCGGTTTGAAGCGTGTTATGGTCAATGTAAGCAACGGAAAGCTCCGTGCGGACTCTTTCAACGCCCATAGCCTCAAATTCAAGATAAGCCATTGTTCCGGTTGCGTCCTGAGTGAGGGTCTGGTCGATTTTAAGACCGATTTCCGTTCCGGGTATCATTTCACCGCTGACAAGATGGCTCTTTATCAGCTTTTGACCGATTGTCATTCCCATATCCATCCTCCTGAATACTTTTAATTAACATTAACTTAAATTGTATTGCAATTTATCCCCGTTTGTCAAGAGAAAATACAAATTATTCTGTTATTAATTTATAATTTTTATTAAAAATTTAAAACATTATATTTTGGAGCAATTTGACTCGGATATATTGCTAATCGGGATTAAACTATAAGCTTTCAAATAAGAAAAACGGATAATTCACAAGCCGTTCATCCAAAAGAAATGGATTTCGACAAATAAGTATATCACACATTATTTTTATTTGTCACCTCTGGGAGTTTCATTTTTTAACCAGTTTAAAATTCTTGCAGGCAGACTTTTCTCTCCGTCATATCTTGCAACGAAGCGAAAAAGTGTTTTGCCTGATTTGAATGTCACAGATTTGTTACCCGTTGACTATATTTTAGCGAAAATTTTCATTGGTTCCCGTATTTCCAAGAGGATGGAAATTTATATTTTCCCCAATTCACCAATACCGTGATAAAAACTCTCTCAATGTGATATTGAAACTTGAGCTGTAATGTGTCACAATATATTCAGAAAGAGCGCGCTTTCAATTATGAAAGAGAGGTTTTATTATGAAACTGAATATAGGTGAAACCATAAAAAGATTAAGAAAAGAAAAAGAGATTACACAGGAAGAATTTGCAGAGTTTCTTGGTGTATCGTGTCAGTCTGTGTCCCGTTGGGAAAACAATTTGTGTTATCCCGATATTGAGCTTATACCTACCATTGCATCTTTTTTCAGCATATCAACTGATAAGCTTATGGGCATTGATGAGATAACGGAGAAAGAAAACATTGAAAAATATCTTGAACGCTTTCAGCTTGCAATCAATAAGGGTAAGCTTAACGAGTGTATAGCAATTGCCCGTGAAGGTGTTAAGGAATATCCAAACAGCTATGTTCTTCTTGACAAGCTTATGTATGCTCTTTTTGCTTCGGGCGATGATGACGGCAATATTCCCGAATGGGAAGAAAATATGGAAAAGTATGATGCCGAAATAACGACATTGGGCGAAAGAATAATGAAATACTGTCCCGACCTGAATATCCGCATTAATGCAACGGCAAGACTTGCTTTTAACCATTGTTTGCACGGCAGAAAAGAAATCGGTAAAAGGACTTTTGAAACCTTACCGTCAATGGAACTTTGCCGAGAAAAACAGATTTGGTGGGCATTAGAAAAAGATGAAAAATTACCGTTTTTGCATAAAGCAATTAAAGACAGCTATGAATTATTAAACACTTTTATATGGCTTTTGGCGGATGCGGATGTTGTCGATTTTGAAACCGAGTTTATTGCTTTAAAAAAGCTTTTTGAGCTGGAAAAACTTATACTTGACGGCAACCGTCCTAATAATAATTGGGGTACAGTGTGGCTCGATTTTGATATTGCCAAAAGATATGCACTTATGGGTGATTATGATAATATGTATAAGCACCTGCGTTTGGCTGCTGATGAAGCAAAGGCCTTTGACAACAGACCCGATGAGCAGAGATACAGCGCAGTTCTTGTTGGTGAGATTACAGAAAGAAGAACAGACTTTGAAACATCAGACACTCGCCCTCTTTGCGAAATACTCCGTGACAAGTGGCTGATTCACGATGAATTTGATTCGGTGCGTGATACCGATGAATTTAAAGAAATTATAACAATGCTTTGTGATTAAAAAATACAACAACGTATTTAGCAACTGCTCTCTCTGTGAGGGCAGTTTTTGCTTATATTTATAAAATTTTTATAACTCGGCATGAAAGTACAAAAAGACAGACAGACATGGGCATATAATAGGAATGAAAACAAAGCCTCGCCTGCGGCACATGAAGGTAGGGGCGACCCTGTGTGGTCGCCCGATTAAAAAGGCAATAGGTACACGGTAGGGCGGGGGCTTGCTCCCGCCGTCTATGATTTACGCACAATCTTTGATATATATGGCTTTTCGGTAGGGAACGCTGTCCTCAGCGTTCCGGGAAAACAGCAGAAATCATCGGTAACACGGTAGGGGCGAACTGTGTGGTCGCCCGTTTTTCGCTTGTGGATTATCTGTTGCGTTGATTAATCCGTTAACTTATCAATCCTCAGCCCTCCGGGCAGCTCGGTGTCACAAACTTAAGGACAAATATTTTGTCAGTCAATTTTACCGATGAAGCGGTAATAGATTTCAATGTCTTGTTCTTTGAATCCGAATTCGTTTTTCTTTGATTCGTGAACAACGATTTTTTCAATCAATGAGTTCAGAAGTTCGGCGGTAAGCTCAGTCGGGTGCGAATATTGTTTTATTCGTGAAATCCACATTTGTGCATCCTGAACGGTCTGCTTTTCTGTTGCAAGCTCGGTTTCAAGCCTTGATATTTTCTCGTCAAGTTCCCGTTGCTCCGCCTGATACTTCCGGGACATCATATTAAAGTTGTATTCCGTGATGCGCTCGTTCACCCAATCTTCATACATCTTTGCGAAAAGTCGGTCAACCTCGGCTTTTCGCTTTTTTGATTTTTCAAGGTCGGTCGCTCGTTTCTTTGTAAGAGCGTCTTTCTCTTTGGTGCTTGATTTCAGCAATATCTGCAACAGCTTATCTTCGTCTTTCTCTGCCATTTCGGATAATTTTGCAATTCTTGACAGAACATAACCGTAAAGAGCGTCATATCGGATATAATGATTTCGGCAATATTCTTTACCGTATTGTCCGTATTTCCGGCAGGAATAATAAGCAAACGGTTTTGATGTGTTCTTACAGGTTGAAAACCGCAAAGCACCGCTGCAATCACTGCATTGCAGAAGCCCCGCAAAGATTTGAGTTGTCCCGTCATTTGTGGTTCTTCGTCTGCTTGCAATTTGATTCTGCACTTGGTCGAACAGCTCTTT
>JBJEQD010000112.1:0-6252 GCA_051881575.1 Acutalibacteraceae bacterium
ATCGGTTATAGGCGGAGCCTATCCTTAATTTGCGTAGCAAACTTCATTTTTGCGATAGCAAAAACTTCATGTGCCGCAGGCACACTTCATTTCTTCGTTTTATTCAGGGCGGGCGAACGCAGTTCGCCCCTACCGTGTTGACGATGATTTCTGCTGTCCAAACATTTCGACAATCTGATAACCCGTCAAACATAAAACGGTCGGTGCTTCATCGAGGCACCGACCGTTTAACTCTGTTCAATTAAAATCCGAACTGGCTGAAATACTTGAACGGGTCAACATACTGAGCCGTTGTGGTTGAGACGGGTTCGGAGCTGCCCTTATCCTCAACGAGCGTAACTTCAACATCAAATTCGCTTGTTGAATAGTCGCCGTTTACTCTGCAAATCGAGAGGGTCATCTTGTCGCCTACCTTGCCGCTGTCTATCTTCTCAATGAGAACATCGGCGGTTGTCAGCGGAGTGCCGTCAACGGCGGTAATCATATCGTATTTTCTGACATCCGTGCCTGTTAGAGAGCTGTTCTGGTCAATTTCGGCGATGATGAGCGTGCCTGCGGGCAAGCCTTTTATCTGAGCTATCATGCTGTACTGTGCGCTTGCGCTGACAGAATAATACTTGATGCCGAGCTCGGGTCTGTTGGGAACATAGCCGTAATTGATAAGGCTTTCAACGATTGTTTTTGCGGAAGTTATGGGGATTGCAAAGCCCATGCCTTCATAATCGGTTGCGGCTATCTTCTGAGAGTTGATGCCGATAACCTGACCGTAGGCGTTAACGAGCATACCGCCTGAGTTGCCGGGGTTGATTGCTGCGCTGTGCTGGATGCACTTCATCGAATAGCCGATTTCGCTGTTGACGGGTCTGTCAATTGCAGAAACATAGCCGTTGGTGAACGAGCCGAAAAATTCAACGCCGCCGGGGTTGCCGATTGCATAAACGGGGTCGCCGACCGTCAGAGAATTTGAATCTCCGAATTCAGCGGCGGGAAGTCCGCTTGCCTTTATCTTGAGAACGCCGAGGTCTGTTCTTGTGTCAAAGCCGACGATTTCTGCGTCATAGGTTGTGCCGTCCTCGGTCTGAACCCTTGCGCTGATGCCTGCGTCATTGATAACATGGGCGCAGGTGATAATGTAGGTGTATTCGCCGGACTTGTCCTCACCCATGATAACGCCCGAGCCTTCGCCCGCTGCGGAGTTGGAATTCTTGGAATAAACAACAATTCCGACATTTGAGGGCTTGCATTTTGCGGCAATCTGAGCAGGAGTCAAAACGCCTTCGGTTGACACCTTTGTCGGGGTGACGGGCGATTCGTTGATGTTGAGGTTCGGGCCGTCGCTGCCGACAATGACCGAGGATGAGGTTTCGGATTTTGAGGAGTGCTTAACTATCGATGAAACGCCGAAGCCGAGAGCGAAAACAATAACTACCGCAAGGCAGGCTGCAAAGATTTTCAAGCCCTTGCCGGTTTTCTTTTTAGCGTTGTTAACGGGCGGCTGCTGAGCAGGATTATTGTAATAATAAGGCTGCTGCGGATTCGGTTGAGCATAGCCGCCGTAGGGCTGCTGCTGACTCTGCTGCTGATTGTATCCGCCCGAATAAGGCTGCTGAGAATAAATCGGATTCTGATATGTCGGGTTTGCAGAGGGTTCTTCAACCTTCTGAGCCTCGACATTGGGGATATTTTCGCTTGCCTGAGGCTGAGCGGCAGGCTGTTCGGCGCTTTCATTGTCGCCGATTGCCTGAGCGGCAACTTCTCTCAAATTTTCCTGCTGAGTTTCCGTACTTTCATTTCTGTTTTCAAATTCTTCATTCATAATAATGCCTCCGCTTGTTTGTTTGAGTTTATTCTAAGCCGTTGTTGTTAAGTCAATTTGAACACAGCTTTAAAAAAGTTTCAACAATTATTGGTAAAATTTTTAATTGAGCGGCAGTTGGAAGATGAATTCGGTGTATTCTCCGACCTCGCTTCTTGCGGTTATCTGACCGCCGTGAAGTTCAATAATTGTTTTAACAATATAAAGACCCATTCCTGCGCCCTTGACATCGTAACTGCGGGATTTATCGATTTTATAGAACCTCTCAAATATTTTGTCTATTTCTTCGCTCGGTACTCCCTTTCCGCTGTTGCGGATTTTAACAATAACCTTTTCGGCGTCGGATTTTGAGCTGACCTCAATATATCCGCCCTCGGGAGTGAATTTAACGGCGTTGTCAACAAGGTTATAGATGACTTGGTTAATCATATCCTTATCTGCCGTGACGGGGTTGCTTTCCATCGTGTCAAGGCCTCGGATTTCGATATGTTTATTGTCAATGAGCTGTTCAAAGGCAAGCAGGGTGCGGAATATCATCTCGGAGATGTCAAAGCGAACAGGCTTCAGGTCAAGCTCGCCCGCCTCGATTTTGCTCATGTTGAGCATACCCGTGACAAGCCTTGAAAGGCGTTTGACCTCGTCGGAAACGATTTTAAGATACTGATTCTGCTTGTCGGGGCTTATCGTGCCGTCAAGTATTCCGTCAATGAAGCCGCCTATTGTCGTCATGGGCGTTTTAAGCTCGTGCGAAACATTGGCAACGAAGCTTCTGCGGGAGGATTCGAGAGTTGCAAGAGCCTGCGCCATGGTGTTGAACGCCTGAATAAGCTCGTCGGTTTCGTCAACTCCGAACAGCCGCAGCTTTGAATGTTTTATGGAAATTCGCTTTGAAAAATCGCCCGTTGCATATTGCTTTGCCGCCGCCGACATTTCACGCAGGGGCTTAGTCAGCCTGTATGAAACAAGGTAAACGAGAATGAACGCAATTGCAAAGGTGAAAAGCGTTGCAAGGAAGAACATTTTGAATATCGTTGCGATATAAGGCGTCAGACCGCCGACTATCGGCTGGGTTGCAAAAACGACGGCAATCGTTTTGCCGTTGACGATAACGGGGGAGCTTACGATAAAATGAACATCGCTGAGAACGCCGTTAAGGTCTCCCATTGTGCTGACCGTTCCTTTAACGGCGGCGCTCATCATTTCCTTTGGAATGGTATACTGGCTGTGAACCATGCACTTGCCCGTATAAAGCGCCATGTTGGATTGGAGAATTTCTTTGCAGTAAACAACATCGCCGTCAAGATTTGTGATGAACACATCGGCGTCAATGGCGTTTGAAATCTGCATCAGAGAGTTGCAGATAACGATAATCGAGCCTCTGCCGCTTTCATCAAGATAATCCGATTCAAGAACATCGCTCGTGTTCTGAGCAAGGCTTGCGGTGTTTTCAACAAGCAGTTCGATTTTTTCATCCATCCAGACTTTTGATACCAAAAGCAAGAGAGCTCCGCCTATAAAGACGAAGCTTGCAAGAATAATTGAAATTGTAACAATGAAGTATTTCCGGAAAAGTCCGGAGCTTCTTCTTTTTGACATAAGAGAGCACTCCCGGATTATCAGTCTTTCGTTTCAAATTTATAGCCGACGCTCCAAACGGTTTTAAGCTCCCATTTGTCGGAAACGCCCTCAAGCTTTTCACGCAGACGCTTGACATGAACATCAACCGTTCTTGAATCGCCGTAATAATCGAAGCCCCAGACCTCGTCAAGCAACTGATCCCTTGTGAAAACTCTGTTCGGGTTGCTTGCAAGGTGATAAATAAGCTCAAGCTCTTTGGGGGGAGTGTCGATCTTTTTGCCGTCAACTCTCAGCTCATAGTTTGTAAGGTTAATAACGAGCTTATCGTAACGAACCTCTTTGATATCGGTCTGTGCGCCCGCTCCGCTTCTGCGAAGAACGGCTTTTACTCTTGCCATAACCTCTTTTGCGTCAAAGGGCTTGACAACATAGTCATCCGCTCCGAGCTCGAAGCCGAGAACCTTGTCGAAAGTTTCGCCCTTGGCGGTGAGCATGATAATCGGTTTATCCGAGAACTTTCTGACCTCTCGGCAAACCTGCCAGCCGTCAAGGACGGGCAGCATTATGTCAAGAAGCATAAGGCTCGGTGAAAACTCCTGAAAAGCCTTGACGGCGTCTGCGCCGTTGTTTGCGATTGCAACCTCATAGCCCTCTTTTTCAAGATAAAGTCTTAATAGTTCGCAAATATTGTTATCATCATCAACAACAAGAATTTTTTCCGCTGCCATGATTAAATCCCCTCCTATCGGAATTTATCGTCACTTTTAATTATACTCTGTTTTTTAAATATTTTGTGAATTGGCAAAAAATAAATTGTTACTTTTGCCCTTTGAAAATGAACAAACCGTTAATTATTCAACGGAAAAACGGAAAACCGTGCAGCTTTCAAAGGGTTTTCCCGCCTCAACGGTGCATTGGGGGAATTCGGGCATGTTGGGAGTGTTGGGATAAAACTGGGTTTCAAGGCAGAAGCCCGCATGCTTAATGAGCGGCTCACCGTGCTTGCCGGGCTTTGTTCCGTCAAGGAAATTGCCCGTGTAGAGCTGAACGCCGCAAAGGTCGGTGAAAACATCGAGCTTTCTGCCGCTTTCGGGGTCATAAGCCGTTGCCGCAGGGCCGTCGCCGTCATTGAGGCAGAAGTTGTGGTCGTAGCCTCGGCACATGATGAGCTGTTCGTCATTTTCGCCGATATCTCTGCCGATGGGCTTCATCTTTCTGAAATCGAACGCCGTTCCCTCAACGGGGCGGATTTCGCCCGTGGGAATGCTGTTTTCATCGGTCGGAGTGAATGCGTCGGCGTTAATCATAAGCTCCTGACCGAGCACATCGCCCTTGCCCGCAAGGTTAAAATAGGCGTGATTGGTCATGTTGATAACCGTTTTTTTGTCGCTGAGGGCGTAATAATCGATTTTGAGCGAATTATCCTCAAAAAGAGTGAAAGTAACTTTGAAATCAACCTTGCCGGGGAAGCCCATTGCTCCGTCGGGGCTTTGGTAGCTCATTTCAAGACTGCTGTCATCAATGATAATCGCTTTCCAGACAGCGGTTGAAAGCTCTGCTCCGCCGTGGAGGCAGGTTATGCCTTTTTCGTTCTTTTCAACCTGATACTCCGTGCCATCGATTGAAAATTTGCCGCCCGCAATGCGGTTTGCATATCTGCCGACGGTCATTCCTTCATAGTCTGAATACTTTTCGTGACCTTCGATTGTGTCAAAGCCGACGAGAATATCGGCAAAATCGCCGTTTCTGTCAGCGGCATAAATGCTGTTGATTGTTGCACCGTAGGTGAGAATGTCAACGGTTGTTTCGCTTGAATTTTTGAGTGAATAGCAGTCAACGGTTCTGCCGTCAGCAGTTTCACCGAAATAATTTTTAACTATCATAATAAATTCCTCCGCAGAGCTGTTATTTTGTTATTTCCCAAATGTTATATCTTGTCCGCTCGGCAGTCTTTTTGCCGAACTGAATCGCCCTTTTCGGGCAGCGGTTGATGCAAGCCGTGCAATGCTGGCATTTGGATTTTATCCAGACGGGCTTGCCGTTCTGAAGCTCAATTGCGCCGTCGGGGCAGTTTTTGGCGCACATTCCGCAGGAAACGCAGTTTGAATCCGCATAAAATTTTGAAGTTGTTCTGAAAATATTATAAAACGGATACAGAACGGCGGTTTTCGCCTTGTCTGCGATATTTATTTCACTTCTTTGCGCCCGAGAGTTGATGTCATCGCAGATTCCGTCAAGCTCTTTGTCGGCGTGTCTGAGAAAACGCAGGCTGTTCTCTTTTGAACAGGGGTTATACATAACAACATAATTATCGGGCATTCTGAGAGAAAAGCTGTAGTTGATTTTTGCTCCGAGAGCTTTTTCAAGAAGCTGAGCGGCGGCTCCCGTGCTTGCTCCGCAGGTGATAACGCAGTAAACATAACTGCCGAGACTGCCTTTGACTGCGGCTGCAAAACGCTTCACTATTTCGGGCAGACCCCAGAAATAGACGGGGAAAACAAAACCGGTTCTTTCGTCTTTAACAATTTCTGCATTGCCGCTCAGGATATCCGCCATCGAAACGGCACGGTCGCCCGTCTTGACGGCAAGCTTTTCAGCGGCATATTTTGAATTTCCCGTTCCCGTGAAATAATAAATCAACGCCGATTCCTCCCCATAATATAATTGTATAATATTACCTTAATTACAAATAATTGTAACATCAGGAAATTTTTTTGTCAATAAGTAAGAAGCGCAAAGAGTGGCATAATATAAAAGAACCGAGAGTTCAAAAGCTGCCGCTCGGCTTTGAGCGGCAAGCTTGAGGTGATGGGAGTCGAACCCGATATGGTTTAAAACGGTCTATTTTCGCCTGAACT
>JBJEQD010000113.1:0-29413 GCA_051881575.1 Acutalibacteraceae bacterium
ACGGAGCGGAAATATGCCCCTCAAAACCATATTTATTGCTGTTAAAAAAACTATATTTGAATTATAACATATTGTTTTCAAAAATGGAATAGTTATTTTTTAACATTTTATTAAATTTACGGCAAAATACGGCTTTAAATTTCTTAATTTTATATTAAAATAATTTTCATTGACATTTTCGGTCTTTTTTATTAGAATTTTCTTGATAAAACTCAAAAGGAGTAATAAGAAATGAACAAAGCCGATTATGCAAAAGAGCTTTTTGAGAGCGGCTGTAACTGCTCCCAAGCCGTATTCTGCGCCTTTCACGACCGCACAAGCCTCTCAAAAGATGAGGCGCTCCGCCTTTCCGCAGGCTTCGGCGGCGGTTTCGGCAGAATGAGAGAGGTCTGCGGCGCATTCAGCGGGCTGACCATGGTGCTTTCAAACGAATTTGCCTGCTCCGACCCCTCGGATCACGAAAAAAAGAAAGAAATGTATGCCCTCATTCAGAAAGCCGCTGAGGAATTCAAAAAAGAGAACGGCTCAATCATTTGCAGGGAGCTTCTCGGGCTTTCCGAAAAATCCTCATCACCCGAGCCGGAGAAAAGAACGGGAGAATACTATAAAAAACGCCCCTGCGCCGAAATTGTTCGCTGCGCCGCCAAAATTGCCGAAAAATTAATTGAAAACGCAGAATAAATTTTATTTTTCGCTTGTATCATTTATTAATATATGATAATATACTATTACATTTAATTTACCGCTTTTAGGAGTGATTTTTGAAATGAAATTGCCCGTTGCCGTTCAGCTCTATTCCGTCAGAGACGAAATGGAGAAGGATTTTTACGGCACAATTGAAAAAATGAAAGAGCTCGGATATGACGGCGTTGAATTTGCCGGACTTTTCGGTCAGAAGCCCGCTGAAATCAAGGCTTTCTGCGAAAAGATGGAGATTGTTCCCATTTCCGCTCATGTTCCCTATTATGACATGCTCGCCGACCCCGAGGGAGTTCTCTCAGACTACGCCGAGATCGGTTGCAAATATGTTGCCGTGCCTTATCTGACCGAGGAATGCAGACCCGGAACCGACGGCTTTGAAGCAACCGTTGAGGGCATCCGCAAAATCGGCGAAGCCGCAAAGAAGCTCGGCATTCAGCTTCTCTATCACAACCACGATTTTGAGTTTGTGAAGCTCGGCGACGAATATGCTCTCGATGTGCTTTATTCAACCGTTCCCGCCGATCTGCTCAAAACCGAAATTGACACCTGCTGGGTCAATGTCGGCGGAGAGAATCCTGCGGAATACATTGAAAAATATTCAGGCAGAGCCCCTGTCGTTCATCTCAAGGATTTCAGAATGAGCGGCAAGACCGGCGGCAAGCTTTATAACCTTATCGGCATTGACGACGGCGGCGAGGAGGAAGCCGAGGAGTCCTTCTCTTTCATGCCTGTCGGCTACGGCGCTCAGGATATGCCCGAAATTCTTTCGGCATGTGAAAAGGCGGGTGCCGAGTGGGTTGTTGTTGAGATTGATTCTCCCCCCAAGGGCGAAACTTCTCTTAACTCCGTAAAGCTCAGCCGTGAATATCTCAAAACATTGAACTGGTAAAAACAAATAAAGCGAGGTATTGCTATGTCAGAAAATATTCTTGATAAATTCAAAGACGCTCCGTCAGACGAAAAAGTCAGAGATTACAGCAAAAAGCTCAAGGTCGGTATTATCGGAACAGGCTGGATTGCCGAGGCTCATGTCAAGGCTTATCAGAAATGCCCCGATGTTGAGATTGTTGCCGCCGCAGACCTTGTGCCCGGCAAAGCCGAGGCTTTCTGCGAAAGATACGGCGTTGACAATGTTAAATTCTATCCGAGCCACAAAGAGCTTATCGATGCGGGCGAATGCGACGCAGTCAGCGTTTGTACTTATAACGCAACCCATGCGGAATGCGCCATTTACGCTCTTGAACACGGAGTCAGCGTTCTGCTTGAAAAGCCCATGTGCGTTACTCTTGACGAAGCCGTTGCAATCTGCAAGGCTGAAAAGGCGAGCGACGCCGTTCTTTCAATCGGTTTTCAGCCCCGTTTTGACGAGAACATGAAAATGCTCAAAAGAGTTGTTCAGTCGGGCGAGCTGGGCAAGATTTATTATATCCAGACGGGCGGCGGCCGCCGCAGAGGAATCCCCACCCCGTTCGGCACTTCATTTATCGAGAAAGAGACCGCAGGCATCGGCGCACTCGGCGATATCGGCTGTTATTCTCTTGACATGGTGCTCAACTCAATCGGCTATCCCAAGCCCCTGACCGTTTCGGGCTATAAATCCGATTTCTTCGGCAAGAGCCCCGAATATGAGCATCACGACGTTTTCGGCGTTGACGATTTCGCCGCAGGCTTCATCCGTCTTGAAGGCGGAATCATCCTCGATTTCAGAATCGCATGGGCGATGAACCTTGACACCCCGGGCGACACCATCATCATGGGCACAAAGGGCTCGGTCAGAGTTCCCTCAACCGAATGCTGGAACGGCAGTATCGGCGGACCTCTCGTTATTTATCACGAGATCGCAGGCGAGCAGATTGAAACCGTTATTCCCGAAAAGAAGAATTCGGCAGACTGCTTTGACATCAAGATTCGTTCCTTTGTTGACGCCGTTAAAGAGGGCGGCGAAGCTCCCGTTCCCTGCAGTCAGATTCTTTATAATCAGGCTATCATCGACGGCATTTCTCGTTCGGCAGAGCTCGGCAGAGAAATTGAAATTGAGATTCCCGAGATATAATATTATATATACATTAATTATACGGGCTGTGATGCTTGAAAGCGTCGCAGCCCGTTTTTCTGATTTTGACAGTATTTTCCGCCTATTGATTTTTGAGTTGTGAAATGATATAATGTTATTGTATATTGGCGAAATATTGCACATCGAAGGGGGACAAGCTTATGTGCAACACCTTTATCAAAATTATCAGCGTTATTATTCTGATAATTGCATTTCTTGTTAATGCGCTCGGTCATTTTATCGGCATCGGGGATATTATCCCCACCGGCTGTCTGACCACAACCGAGGTGACAACGGAGGTTGAACCGACAACGGGCATAATACCGACCGAGCCAACATCGGCAACCGAGCCGACCTCGCCCGAAACCACCTCAACAACCGTTGCTTCAACCACAACCACAACAGCACCTGCAACAACCACAACTACAGCACCCACAACAACTACCACCACTTCACCGACGACCACGACCACGAGAGCAACAACAAAGCCGACCACAACCGAGGAAGGACCTTTTGTTGATTCGGCAGAGCCTGTATCGTTTTCAATTTTGGGCGGCAACAGAGACGACATATTCAAAGGCGTCGCTCAGACCTCCGACGGCGGCTTCGTTGCCTGCGGCATTTCAAGCTCCACCACAGGCGATCTTGACGGAAAATATTCCGGAGATTGGCAAGCGCCTTATTCATTCGTTGCAAAATTCGATAAAGACGGCAACATAAAATGGCTGAAAGGCATCGGCAGTTCAACGGGCGGAATCGTCCTAAACGATGTTGCGGTTCTCAGCAGCGGCAGTATCGTTGCAGTCGGCTACACAAATGCAACCGAATATGCGCCGAACACGGTTTCAAGCGGCACTACCAACGCCATCGCCCTGAAAATCTCCTCTTACACAGGCAAGGTCACTCTCCAGAAAGGCTTCGGAGGCTCTCAGGCGGATATGTTCTATTGCGTTGACGCAACCGAAAACGGCTTCGTTGTCGGCGGAAAGGCACATTCAAATGACGGAAGCTTTGAGGGCTTGCCCGGCAGCAGCGCAATAATCATGAATTTTGATTCGGATTATAATGTTCTTTGGACGAAACCTCTTCACGGTGAAAAGGGCGCATCAATCGAGGACATCAGCGTTGACACAAGCGGAAACATTTTTGCCGCATGTCTCACCTCATCAACCACAGGCGACTTTGCCGCTTTTGAAGAGCTCATGGGCAAAAACACCGATTCGGTCATTCTTAAATATGACGCTGACGGCAATTATCAATGGGGTCATGTTCTTGCAACGAGCGGCATTGATGAATTTGCTTCGATTGCGGCGGATAACAAGGGCGGCTGTCTTGTCGGCGGTCAATACGAATTAATGACCACCACTTCGCCCGACGGCACTCTTGAGGGAATCCACAACTGCGGCGGAATTGATGCAGTTCTCGTTCGCCTCAACAGCGAGGGCGAACGCCGCTGGATCAAGGTTATCTCGGGCATCGACGATGACTTCATAACGGGCATTGCCGCAACAACGGGCGGCTTTGCCGTTACGGGCTACACCGCTTCTTCAAACCGTGATTTTTCTTCAATCGGCAACAAGGGCGATTATGACGGCTTCACCTGCTTTGTCAGCAATTCGGGCACAACGGTTCAGATGTTCTCTCAGGCAGGCTCGGGCGAGGACAGCGCAACGGCGGTTGCCTGCTCCGACAGCGGCAGAGTTATGGTTGTCGGCAAATCGACATCAACCGACAGCGTTTTCACAAAAGATGAAAGCATTTACGGCGCTTACACGGGCTATGTTTCCGTCTACAGCGTAACGGCTTCATAAATGTCAAAAAGCAAAACCCGTATCGGAGCGGCTTCATTGCAAGCGCTTTGATACGGGTTTTTGGTTTAAATATGTTGTTTATCCCAAATCGGGCTTATCGTCAAGCAGAACAGACGGCTTGCCGCAGCCTTCAAGCTCCAGAATCACGATTTCATTTTTGCCTTTTTTGAGGAATGGGGCGGGCAGATAAGCCGAGCGCTGAGGGCCTTTCTCCCAATAGCGGGAAAGCACACGGTTATTGACAATTATTATGCCCTTTTTGAAGTCGGGGAGCTTAACGAAGGTATCGCAGCATTCGTCAAGCTCGATTTCCGCTTTGAGAAAAAGCGGCGTTCCGTCAAATTCGGCTGCGCCGTCGGCAAATCTGACTTTTGAAATATCGTCAAGCGGCAAAGGATAATTCTGCCAATGATAAACAAAATTATTTCCGAAGCCGATGCCCTGAGTTATTCCCTTGGGGTCTTTGAGATTTGCGCCGTAGTTGACCCTGCCCATGTTTTCAACCAGAACGGCAAGCTCGTTGCCCTGAGGGTCAATTTCGATTTCGCATTGGTTCTTTTCATCGTTGCGGTACTGAATGCCGACAAATTTGCCGTCACGGTAGATATATCCCCTGTCGTGAACCGCCTGAAGCCTTACCTCCTGCTTCTCTCTCGGGCCTCTGACAACGGTTTTATAAAGCACGAAGCCGTAGCCACAGCCGAGCTTTTCCATCGTCATGGGAACAACGGATTCAACGGGCTTTGAAAGAACATCAAGGTTATCAAACAGCCTTGCAGACTTGGTGAAAGCTATCTCGCCGTATCTCTTTTTCTTTATCGGCTCGGGCATTTCAATCTCGGGAATCGGGGCGTATTTTGAAACAACCTCTTTGAATTTATAGTATTTTTCGGTCGGCTCGCCGTTTTCGTTCAGCGGAGCGTCATCGTCATAGCTTGAAACGGTCGGCTCATAGCTGCCGTAGCAGTTTGCGCCGTTCATATAGCCGAAATTAGTTCCGCCGTGGAACATATAAGCGGAAACGCTTGCGCCGAGCGAAAGAATTTCATCAAGGCTTGCCGCCGCATCCTGCGGGTCACGGCTGTGATGATCCTCGCCCCAATGGTCAAACCAGCCGTTCCAATATTCGGCGCACATCAGAGGGCCTTCGGGCTGATATTTTCTGAGAAAATCAAACTGCTCCTTTGCTCTTGAACCGAAGTTGGCGGTTTTGTGGATTTCGGGCAGAGTGCCGCCCGTGAGCATCTGAGCGCAAGCTCCGTCTGAGGTGAAAAGCGGAACGGTGATTCCCCTGCTCCTCAATCCGTCGGCAAGGTAGCGGATATATTCGCTGTCATCGCCGTAGCTGCCGTATTCATTCTCAACCTGAACAAGAATAACATTGCCGCCGTTCGTGAGCTGATGCTTTGCAAGGCGGGGAATAAGGCTGTCAAAGAAACGGTCAACCGCCGCAATATAATCTTTATCCATACAGCGAAGATTAATTGAGTCATTTTTCAGAAGCCACCAGGGCAGACCGCCGAAATCCCATTCGGAGCAGATGTACGGGCCGGGGCGCACGATGGCGTAAAGCCCGAGCTCCTGAGCGATTTCAAGGAATTTCTCAAAATCAAGCATTCCCGAATAGTCAAACTCGCCCTCTTTCATCTCGTGAAGATTCCATGAGATGTAGGTTTCAACCGTGTTGAAGCCGCAGGCTCTGAGCTTTGTGAGCCTGTCACGCCAATATTCGGCGGGAACCCGGAAATAATGAATCGCTCCCGAAATGATTCTGAAAGGCTCTCCGTTAAGGCGGAAGCCATCTTTTTCGATAGTAAAATTATTCATTTTGCTGTTCCTTTTCTTCTTTATTTTGTCAGTCGGGCAGTTCCTCACGCTCATATGGAAAGTCGCTGAACACCTCAAACTTTTTCGCTCTCATCCAAAGCGACGGATTAATTTTAATCGTGAAGCCGCAGCCGCTCGGAGTGAGCCACTCGTGCATGGGCAGCTCGGGAATGCCGTAGGCAGCAAGAATCGCCATGATAACTCCGCCGTGGGTAACGATTGCGGCAGAGGTTGTGCCTGTTTTCATCAGACCCTCGGCAACCTTTTCAAAGGTTTCTCTTATCCGCTTTTCAAAAGCTTCGTTGCTCTCGCCGAACGGAGGCTCAACGCCCTTTTCGCCCGCAAGCCAGCGTGGAAAAACAGGGCTGTTTTTCAGCTCCTCGGCGGTTTTGTTCTCAAATTCGCCGAAATTATATTCAATAAACCCGTCAATGACTATGGGCATATTGTTGGGATAAAGAATCTTTGCCGTTTCGGTGCACCGTTTCAGCGGACTTGTGAAAACTGCGTCAACGGGCGGGAATATCAGCTCGTCTTTCATCTGACCGAGCTGTGCCTTCCCCTCCTCGCTGAGTTCGACATCGGTGTGGCCGATATAACGCCCCTCAAGGTTTTCATCGGTCAGACCGTTCCTGATTAAATGAACAGTATAGGATTTCATTCTTCCTCCAAAGTTTTTGAATTCATTGCCAAAAAATCGCTTCAATTTTTGTTGAAAATATCAATATACAAATTGTATAATATTCTATATAATATCATCTGTTGAATATACAGAGGGGAGATTTTGAATAATGGAAAAAACTTTTCCGATAATTCTCGGCGAACTGCGAAAAGAAAGAGGCATGAGCCAAAAGGAAGCCGCCGCCGCTCTCGGCATTTCTCAGGCGCTGCTTTCTCACTATGAAAAAGGCATCAGAGAATGCGGTCAGAGCTTTCTTATCAAGGTTGCCGATTTTTACGGAGTATCAACCGATTATCTGCTCGGACGCTCAACAAAGCGCCGTGAATTGCAGGAAATCGCAGCGGATATCTTCCGAGGCGACGATTTTACCGAATCAATCGGTAAAAAGATGGTTGAGGCGGCGTCAATTATCAAAACCGCCATGTCTGACGGGGACAAGCTTGACGGAGTTCAGCTTGACATTCTTCTCGCCATAATGATTTATAAAATTCTTATCGTTCAGGCAAATGCAGGCAATCTTCCGAAAAACTGGGCGGGCAGAGCCTGCGTTAACGGAGAGGTCAAATGCAACTACATTTATATGAATCTTATCGAATCCTGCTCCGTGAAAGCGTTGCATCCCAAGAAGAATCCGAACCCCGTGCCCGATGAGCCTATTCCCGAGCCCATTGAAGCGCTGATTAAAACGGTTGAAGAATTTATTGCGAAAAACGCACTTGACCTTGTTCCGCCCGTTCCGCAGGAATACCTTATATAATACAAAAATTGAAAAACAATCCGTTATTCGGATAAAAAACAGATTTCAGGCCGTCACTTTCCGTCATTGACCTGAAAATCTGTTTTTTTATTATCTGTTTGCTTTCGCTTAATGCGTCAGCCCTCTGGGGTTACATTAAAGACTCATAGAGCTTTATGTATTCTTTTGCCGAGCTGCCCCAGCTGTTGTCGCATTTAAGCGCTCTTGTAACCAAGGTCTGCCAATAGTCACGGTCATAATATGCCGCAAGCGCTCTTCTGATTGCGTCAAGCATGTCGTAAGCGTCATAGCTCTTGAAGGTGAAGCCGTTGCCCGCTCCGTCTCCGCTGTCGGTAATCGTATCTTTCAGACCGCCCGTTTCTCTGACGATGGGCACGGAGCCGTAGCGCAGAGCAACCATCTGAGAAAGTCCGCACGGCTCGCTCTTTGAGGGCATGAGGAACATATCGCTGCCCGCATAAATCTTTCTTGCAAGGTCGGGAATGAAGCCGAGGCGCAGACCCACCTTGTCGGGGAACGCCTTTGCAAGCTCTCTGAAGAATTCTTCATATTCCCAATCGCCCGAGCCGAGCACAACGAGCTGCATGTCGGAATTTGAAAGCTGTTCCCACATTACTCTCTTGACAAGGTCAAGACCCTTGTGGGCAACAAGCCTTGAAACGATTCCCATAAGCGGAACATCGTCTCTGACAGGCAGATTGAACATCTCCTGAAGCTTTGCCTTATTCTCTTTTTTGCCCTCGGGATTCTTTGCCGAATAGTTGCAGAATATATCTTTGTCCTTTTCGGGGTTATAGCTTGCGGTGTCGATTCCGTTGAGAATGCCGCTGAGCTTATAGCTTCTCGCCCTGAGAATCGGGTCAAGGCCGTGGCTGAACCACGGGTCAAGGATTTCGCCCGCATAGGTTTTGCTGACGGTTGTAACCTTATCCGCACACTCTATGCCGCCCTTCATCAGATTGAGGCAGTCGCCGAATCTTAGAAGCTGCTCATGCTCCTCGCCGAAGCCGAAAACATCGCCGAGGATTTCACTGCCGTATTTGCCCTGATACTGAATGTTATGAATGGTGAAAACGGTTTTGATGCCCGTGTAGCCCTCTCTGTTTGCATAGAAGGTTGAATAATAAACGGGAACAAGCGCCGTCTGCCAATCGTTGCAATGAATTATATCGGGCTTGAAATCAATATAAGGCAGAATTTCAAGAATTGCTCTTGAGAAGAACGCAAACCTTTCACCGTCGTCATAATGACCGTAAAGGTTATTTCTTTTAAAATAATATTCGTTGTCTATGAGATAATATATAACGCCGCCGACATTCGCTTCAAAAATTCCGCAATACTGCCTGCGCCATGAAACGGGAACCATAATGCAGGTTATGAATTTCATTTTTGAGCGCAGCTCGGCGCTTACCGTGCCGTAAAGAGGCATAACGACTCTGCACGCAACCTTTCTTCTTCTGAGCGCCTGAGGCAGAGAGCCTGCAACATCCGCAAGTCCGCCGCTTGCCGCAAACGGGAGCGCTTCGCTCGACGCATAAAGAACTTTCATTTTTATCATCCTTTCTGTCAGCCGAAAATAACGGTTGTATAATATTTGCCTTCGTATTTTACTACTCCGACGCCGATTTTTGTTGTTTCTTCGCTCATTATCCTGTCTTTGTTAGCCGCCGCAACGGTCTGATAGACCGGATTTCCGCCGTAAGGCGTTGTCAGCATGTATGCGCCCTGCACCGACGGCTCGCCGAACACATCGGGATTCGCCATTGCTGCGCTGTTGCCTCTTGCGGCGGATTTAAGGTCGGTTGAATGCTCAAGCGGATCAAGACCCGCCTTTTTTCTGTCTGCATTTATCTGGTCAACAATGTTCTGAGCGAGGGTGTCGTCTCTGGTCAGATCCGTCTGAATATCAATGTTGAATTTTCCGGTCGTTCCCTCCTCGGTGGTCGCCCAGATGTTTTTCTCCGTTGTCGGCGGAGCGTCAAGGGTAACAACTTCCGTCAGGGGATTTCCGTTTTCGTCCTTTTGAGGCTTTCCGAAACGGTTTGTCACAACAACGCTTGAGGTTCTCGGAACAAATTCCGTTGTCGGCTCGGTGGTGGTCGTGCTGTCCTCTCTGACTGTGTAGGAAACAACCTCAGTCACCGGATTGCCGTTATCGTCAAACAGAGGAATACCGTTTGCATCGGTCATGTGAACGAAGCTCGTCTGCTCGATGTATTTGACTGTGTCCTCGGGATTCGTCACTTTCTTGGTTGTGGGATAAACATGATGCGACGAAACCTTGGGGCGGGCGTACTGATGAACCATCGTCATATAAACAATGCTTCCGTCCTCCTGCGTCTGGCTGATAACCTCAACCGAGGTTTCGATTACCGTTTCAACCTCTTTTGTTGTTTCGGTGCCGGAGCTGAAAACGCCCGTCTTGACCAAAACTGCAATAACTGCAAGCACAAGTGCCAAGGCAACGACTGCGCCCGTCAGAATATTTTTCTTTGACATGGGATATCACACTTTCTCAGATAACGATTCCTTTTCCTATATAAACAGGATAGTTGGAAGCGCCGCAAAGCTTTTTGCCGGGTTTAACAACCGCCTGCTTGTCGATAATCACACATTCAAGGGATGAATTTTCGCCGACAAAAGTATCCTGCATAATAATGGAATCTTTGATTTTTGCGCCTTTTTCAACCGTTACCCCTCTGAAAAGAATTGAATTTTCAACCTCGCCGTAAATACGGCAGCCGTCAGCAACAAGCGAATTTGAAACCTTTGCGCCGATGCCGTAAATTGCGGGAACCTGGTCTCTGACCTTTGTATAAACGGGGCTGTCGGAGGTGAAAAGCTGTTTTCTGTTTTCAAGCTTCAGAAGCTCAAGGCTGATATCATAATAATTCTGAAGCGAACCGATAACTCTGACAAATCCCTTTTCCTCATAGCCGAAAACTCTCAGATGCTTGACATTGTTGGCAAAGAGGGTTTCAAGCTCAACAATGTTTGCTCCGTGAGCCTCGTGAAGCAGTCTTTCAAGCAGAGTTCTTCTGATGAGCATTATTTTGAGCGAATAGTTGACGCTGCTGCTGTAGCAGTCAACCGTGCTTGTGCCCGTAACTCTGCCGCTCTCGTCAATGATAAGCTCCGTTGCGTTTTTGATTGTCGGGGGGATTCCCTTTGCATAAGCAACGGTTATATCGGCATTATTTGCCTCGCTCGCTTTGATAAGAGCCTCATAATCCATGTTGCAGATGACATTGCAATCCGTCAGCAGAACATAGTCCTTTTGGGAATGGCTTATGTAGCTTATGCAGCCGTAAAGAGCGTCCGCTCTGCCCTTGGCAATGCCCGTGTCGGGATTGTTGAAAGGCGGCAGAAGCGTCATGCCCTCTCTTTTTCTTGAAAGATCCCACGGTTTGCCCGTTCCGATATGATCCATAAGCGAGCGGTAATTGCTCTTGGTGATAACGCCGACCTGAGAGATGCCTGCGTTAACCATGTTTGAAAGAGGAAAATCTATCAGACGGTAGCGTGCCGCAAAAGGTATTGAGCCCATCGTTCTCAATGCGGTAAGCTCGGGCAAAGCCTCGTCATAGGCGTTTGAAAATATAATTCCGAGAACATTTTTTGCTGCCATTATTCCGCACCTCCTACATCGCTGTCAACCATTGTGTCGGGCGCAACCCTTGCACCCTTGCCGATATGAACCGAGCTGCCGACAACGGCAACGCCCCAGCCCTCGGCGTTCTTCATGTTTTCGGGGCTTTCGCCGACAACCGCTCCCTCATCGATAACCGCATTTTCCGCAACTATCGAATACTGAACAACTGCGCCTTTTTTGATTACCGTGCCGGGCATAACTATTGAATACTTGACCTCTGCGCCCTCCTCAACGGTGACATTTGAGAACAGAACGGAGAAATCGATGCTTCCGTCAATCTCACAGCCCTCGGTTATCATTGAATTCTCAACCTGAGCATCCTTGCCGATATAGTGCGGCGGAGCGGCGGGAGAGCGTGAATAAATTCTCCAGCTGTCGTCATTCAGGTCAAGGTCAACTTTGGGATTGAGCAGGTCAAGGTTTGCATCCCAAAGGCTGTTGATCGTTCCGACATCTTTCCAATAGCCGTCAAACTGATAAGCAAACATTCTCTCGCCGTTTTCGTGCATGGCGGGAATCAGGTCGTGACCGAAATCGTTGCCCGAATTCTCGTTTGCCTCGTCCTCAATGAGATATTTTCTGAGCTTCTTCCAATTGAAAACATAAACGCCCATTGAAGCCTTGTTGCTTCTCGGATTCTTGGGCTTTTCTTCAAATTCCTTGATTGAGCCGTCATCGTTAACGATCATAAGACCGAAGCGGCTCGCCTCCTCCCACGGAACTTCGAGCATTGCAATCGTGCAGTCTGCGTTATGCTCCTTATGGAAATCAATCATCTTGGAATAATCCATTTTATAGATATGGTCGCCCGAGAGAATGAGAACATATTCGGGGTCATATCTTTCGATGAAATTGATGTTCTGATAAATGGCGTTCGCCGTTCCTTTATACCACTCGGTTCCCTTTATCTGCTGATAGGGGGAAAGAATATGTACTCCGCCGTTGGCTCTGTCAAGATCCCACGGCTGACCGTTGCCGATATAGTCGTTAAGCTCCAGCGGCTGATACTGAGTCAAAACGCCGACGGTATAAATGCCCGAGTTAACGCAGTTGGAAAGAGGAAAATCGATAATGCGGTATTTGCCGCCGTAGGGCACGGCAGGCTTTGCGATTTTTTTCGTCAGAATGCCGAGGCGGCTGCCCTGACCGCCGGCAAGAAGCATAGCTATGCATTCGGGTTTTACTGCCATGAAAAGTCCTCCTTATATATTAAACGGTTTCTTTTTTCTTGCGAGATGTGTTCTTTATGAACATACAGCTGAGACCTTCAAGGTCAATCTCAATGCTGTAGTCAAATCCGTGCATCGGCTTTTTCTTTGCCCTGACAGAACCGACGGTGCTCTCTCCCCTGCCGCCGAATTCGGGGCTTGCGGAGCTGAAAACAACTCTGTAGGTTCCGGGGTCGGGAACTCCGATTCTGTATTTCTGCCTTGTCACCTTTGTGAAGTTGCAAACGGGAATTATCGCATTTCCGCTCTTGTCCCGTCTGATGAAAGCGACAACCGAATTTGCGCTGTCGTCGCTGACTATCCAGTTGAAGCCGTCCCAGCTGTAATCGTCCTCCCAGAGAGCGGGAGTTTTGAGATAAAACGCATTCAGAGCTTTGACATAATCCTTCAGCTGTCTGTGAGAATCATAGCCGAGCAGCATCCAATCGAGCTGCTGTTTGAAGTTCCACTCGGAGAACTGACCGAATTCGCTGCCCATGAACAGCAGCTTCTTGCCCGGGTGAGACATCATGTAGCCGAGGAACGAACGCACTCCTGCGAATTTTTCTTCGTAGTCGCCCGGCATTTTATTTATCAGCGAGCATTTGCCGTGAACCACCTCGTCATGCGAAATCGGCAAAACGAAATTCTCGGAAAACGCATAGAAGAACGAGAATGTCAGGCAGTCGTGATTGTATTTTCTGAAAAGTCCGTCAAGCGAGAAGTAACGCAGGCAGTCGTTCATCCAGCCCATGTTCCACTTGAAGTTGAAGCCGAGACCGCCCATATAGGTCGGCTTTGAAACCATCGGCCATGCGGTGCTTTCTTCGGCAATCATCATAACATCGCCGTGCTCCCTGAAAATGCTTTCGTTGAGCTTTTTGAGGAACGCCACGGCTTCAAGGTTTTCGTTGCCGCCGTTTATATTCGGAATCCATTGACCGTCGTCTCTGTCATAGTCGAGATAGAGCATTGAAGCAACTGCGTCAACTCTCAGACCGTCGATGTGGTATTTATCAATCCAGAACATTGCGCTTGAAATCAGGAAGCTCTGAACCTCGGGTCTGCCGAAGTCAAACACTCTTGTTCCCCACTGATAATGCTCGCCCTTTTTGGGGTCTGCATATTCGTAGCAGGGGCCGCCGTCAAATTCATAAAGCCCGAAAGCGTCTTTCGGGAAATGGGCGGGAACCCAGTCGAGGATAACGCCGATATCCATTGAATGAGCCTTGTCAACAAAATATGCAAAATCCTCGGGAGTGCCGTAGCGTGAGGTCGGGGCGAAATAGCCCGTCACCTGATAGCCCCATGAGCCGTCAAACGGATGCTCCATGACGGGCATCAGCTCAATGTGAGTGTAGCCCATCTCCTTTGCATAAGGCACGAGCCTGTCCGCAAGCTCTCTGTAAGGCAGGGGGTTGCCGTCGTCATAGGTCTGCCACGAGCCGGCATGAACCTCATATATATTCACGGGTGAAGAATAAATATCCTTCTTTTTGCGCTTTCTCAGCCATGCGCCGTCGTTCCAATCGAAATCAAGGCTTTCATAATATTTTGAAGCCGTTCCGGGTCTTGTTTCGGCGTGGAAAGCGTAAGGGTCGCTTTTGAAAAGCTGCCTGCCGTCGGCTGTATGAATCAAAAACTTGTAGCTGTCATACTGCTTAACTCCGTCAACGGTGCATTCCCAGACTCCGCCGCTGATTTTTTTCATCGGAGCTTTGCCCGGCTGCCAGCCGTTGAAATCGCCGACAACCTCGGCATTGCGGGCATTCGGAGCCCATACTCTGAAGCAAACGCCGCCTTCGCCGTCGGAATGAGCGCCGAGATACTCATAAGCCTTTGCGTTTGTTCCTTCGTGGAAAAAATAAAGAGGAATATTATTGTCTTTCTTTTTCATAAACGCCCGTCCTCCGAAAATTAGTTATTTTTATTATAACAATCATCTTATATTATTTCAAGTATATAAAACAATTTTAATGCCAAATTATCCGATGAAATCTTTGGCATTTTAACGATAATGGTTACAATTATGTCACCTTCATTGACAAAACCGCTCGAATTTGATATTATTACGATGGTTTACTATTTAACGCAAAAGGAGAAATCCAAATGATTAGTTCCGATAATTTATGTATGAGCTGTATGCGTGAGATCGGTGAAAAAAAGCTCTGCCCCTACTGCGGCTACCATGCGGATTCAACTCAAATTCCGCCGTATCTGCCGGTCAGAACCGTTATTGCCAACCGTTACCTCGTGGGCAAAATGCTTGAATACAACGGCGAGGGCGCAACATATATCGGCTGGGATCTTTCCGAAAAAAAAGCTGTTAAAATCAGAGAGTTCATCCCCGATTCGTTCACTGCAAGGACAACCTCAAACCTCACCCTTCAAGTTATGAGGGGCAGCGAAAATATATTCAACGAGCTTCGCCAGAGCTTCGAGGAGCTTTGGACAAAGCTTGCACGGCTCAAAGGGCTTTCGGCTCTCGTGAGCGTAACCAATGTTGTTTCGGATTACGGGACATCCTACGCCATCTATGATCATTTTGAGGGAATTTCGCTTCGTGATTTTCTTCTCAGAAGCAAGACGGGCTATATCCCTTGGGAAAAGGCAAGGCAGCTTCTCATGCCGATTCTTTCAACTCTCGGCACTCTGCATTCTTCGGGAATAATCCACAGAGGAATTTCTCCGACAACTCTGATAATCGACCATGAGGGCAAAATAAAAATCACGGGCTTTTGCATCGGTGCGGCAAGAACCGCAAGAAGCGACCTTAACAGCCAGCTTTTCGACGGCTACGCCGCAATCGAGCAATACGGCTTTGACGGCAGTCAGGGCACATGGACCGATGTTTATGCTTTTGCCGCTGTGCTTTACCGCACTCTTATCGGCAGCGACCCGATTTCGGCAAAGGAGCGCATGACCAACGACAGGCTCATGGTTCCCGGCAAATTTGCCGAGGCTCTGCCCGCCTATGTCATAAACGGCCTTATCAATGCTTTGCAGATTCTGCCCGAGGACAGAACAAGAACAGTTGAACAGCTTCGTTCGGAGCTTTCCGCTTCGCCTGCGGCAACCGCCGCCGCAAGCGGCTATGCCCGACCCGCCGCTCAGACGCCGCCTCAGCGTCCTGCACAGCAGAACGCCCGCCCCGCTCAGCCTCAGAAGCCGCAAAACGGCAAATCAAAGGGCGGCGCTTCGGTTATAATCACGACTGCTGTTATCAGCTTCGCAATCGGTCTTATTATCTTTATTATTCTTTCGTTTACCGTTCTGAAAGACAGACTGACATTTATTGATTCCGCCGACACGACGGGAGGCAGTGCAATCTCTCAGACCGAGGCGGCTCCCGTTGATGTTCCCGATTTCCATGACAGAAGCTATATTGACATAACCTCAAACCCTGTTTTCAGCGATAATTTCACCTTTGAACCGAATTATGTCTATGATGACGAGGTTAATCCGGGTTATATTATCGACCAGAGCATCAAAGCAGGCGAAAAGGTTGCAAAGAAAACAAAAATAATTCTCACCGTCAGCAAGGGCGTTGAAGAAATCGTTCTTCCCAATGTCGTCGGCTCCGACTATGAAGAAGCCGCCGCAAGGCTCACGGAGCTCGGCTTCGTTTGCGAAAAGGTTGAAACCTCCGACGGCTCATACAACGAAAACGAGGTTGTTTCAATCGCTCCCCTTGCGGAAAAATCCTACAGCAGAGGAACCAAAGTTTATCTCAGAGTTTATGTTCCGATGACCGAGGCTTCAACCGATGAATACGGCGAAACCTCATATGATGACGGCGGATATTCCGACGAGGAATACTACCCCGACGACGGAGAATATTGATTTTTCGGGCGGCCCTCGGGTCGCCCTTATACCGAATAACCGCTGAAAAATCAAAGCTACAGTCTCAGCGGTTATTTTTATTTTTGAAATATGAAAAATACTTTTCCGACTTATTATAAAAAATTCCAATGCCTTGCCGACAAATGCCCCGACACCTGCTGTTCGGGCTGGGAAATCGTGGTTGACCCCGAAAGCATTTCAAAATATTCCGCTCTCACGGGCGGTTACGGCGAAACGGTACGAAGCCGTCTTTCCGTTGACGGCGACGGCGACACGGTGTTCACCCCGAAAAACGGCAGATGCCCGTTTCTGCTTGAAAACGGGCTTTGCGAAATGTATATTGAGCTGGGCAAAGATTCTCTCTGCCGAACCTGCCGCCTGTTCCCACGCCACATAACAAGCTTCGGCGCAAGAATCGAAACGGGCATTTCATTTTCATGCCCCGAGGCGGCAAGGCTTATAACCGACAGTCCCGAACCGATAACCTTTCAGACCGAAGAAACGGACGGCGTTATCGAGCCGACCTGCGTTGACCCAGAGCTTTATTTTACGCTTATCAAAGCTCGAAAAAAGGCTTTTTTCATTCTTCAAAACAGAAAATATTCCGTTTCGGAGCGAATGGCGGCGTTCCTTGATTTTTCGCATGCGCTGAGCGTTCCGATAAAGAAAAATGACTTTGAATCGGCAAAAAGAATCATTGAATCCGAACCGGATTTTTGCAAAATCCGAAATTATAACCGAAACAGAGCCGAAAAAGCCTGCAATAAGTATTTTTCGGATTTTATGAGCCTTGAAATGCTTGAGCCCGAGTGGAAAACCGCTCTTGAAGCAGGCAAAAACGCCGATGATAAAGCGATTTCGGCATTAAATAAAGGCTCTGAGGATTTTGAACGGGAATATGAGCATCTTTGCGTATACTTCGTTTTTCGCTATTTTATGACTGCCGCATTTGACCGTGATTTGGAGTCCAAGGCAAAATTTGCCGCAGTTTCGCTTATTATTATCCGCCGCATTCAGGCGGGGCTTTACGGCTCATGTGAAAACAAGGCTTTGCGGATAAAGGTCATGCAAAAATTCTCAAAAGAGATTGAACATTCCGAAAACAACATGGCGGCTGTTCGTTCCTTTATCAAAAAAAGCCGCTTTTACAGCGTTGAAAACATCATAAATATTCTATCTGAGCAGGAGAATAATACATGAATTATTGCAGTTTAGTCAACACAAAGCAGGGCAGTAAGTCCACCCACCGCTATTCAAACGGCAACACCCTGCCGCTCGTTCAGCTCCCTTTCGGCATGGTGTCCTTTGCGCCTCAGACCGAATCGGACAAAAGATGGTATTATCACCCCGACAGCCGCAGTCTTGAGGGAATAAGGCTCACTCATCAGCCCTCGCCGTGGATTGCCGACTACGGAGCTTTTGTGCTTATGCCGCAAAATAAGAAGCTCGGCGCTTCGGGTGACAGCCGCTGGTCAGGCTACCGCCCCGAAGATGCGGTTCTGACCCCGTATTATCTCAAAACAAGATTTTTGCGCTCAAAATCCGATTTTGAGCTTGCTCCGACCGAACGGGGAGCGTGCGTTAAAATCACTTTTGATGAGGACGGAGACAATTATCTTTCCGTTTTGCCCGTTTTCGGATGGTATTCGTTCCGCCTTGACGGCAACACTCTTTTTGCATCAACAAATATGCACATGAGTGGCGAAGCGGCAAAGTTCAAATCATACCTTGTTATCCGCTTCCCCGAAAACGGCGTTGACCCCGACGGCACTCTCACAAGCTGCGGAAAAGGCTTCAAAAAAGGCAAAAAAGCCCACGGAATCGGCAGAGGAATACATATAAAACTCAGCAATAAGGCAACGGAAATAAAGCTTGCAATCTCATATATCAGCTTTGAGCAGGCGCTCAAAAATCTTGATTCCGAGCTTTCGGGCAAGAGCTTTTCCGAGGTTAAAAATGCGGCAGAGGAAAAATGGGAAGAATGCCTTTCGAGAATCAGAATTGAATCCGATGACGAAAAGCTGTTGAAAACCTTTTATTCCTGCATGTACCGTGCGTTTCTTTATCCCCACAAATGCTACGAATATGCAGACGGAAAGCCAGTTCACTACTGCCCGCATGACGGCTCGGTTCACGGCGGAGTGCGCTACACCGACAACGGCTTCTGGGACACCTACAGAACGGTTTATCCCCTCTTTTCGCTCATTGCAAAAGACGAGCTTCGTGAAATGCTGACCGCATTCATCAACGAATATAAAGAGAGCGGCTGGCTGCCGAGATGGCTTTCAATCGGCGAATGCGGCTGTATGCCGAGCACACTTATTGACGCAGTTATCTGCGACGGAGCGGTCAAGGGCTTTATCAGCGAAGCCGACCTTGAAACCGCACTTGAGGGAATGATTCATCATTCCGAGAACAATTCGGGCAAGCGGATTTTCGGCAGAAACGGAGCGGAGAGCTACTGCAAGCTCGGCTATGTTCCCTATGACGAAGAAAAAGAAAGCGTTAATCTGACGCTTGACGCCGCTTACGGCGATTGGTGCATTGCCGAAATCGCAAAAATCCTCGGCAAAACCGATATAGAATCAAAATACAGAAAAAGAGCGCTCAACTATAAAAATCTCTTTGACAAAGAAACAGGCTTTATGCGTGCAAAGAACAAAAAAGGCGAATTCCGCCCCGACTTTACGCCTTTCGGCTGGGGCAGGGATTACACCGAGGGCAGCGCATGGCAGACCTCCTTTGCCGTTCCGCACGATATAGAGGGTCTTGCCGAGCTTTACGGCGGCAGAGAAAAACTGCTTGAAAAAATCGATGAGCTTTTCGCCGCCCCGCCCGAATATGATGTTATCGGCTACGGCGGTGAGATTCACGAAATGACCGAGATGGCGGCGGTTGATTTCGGTCAATGCGCCATTTCAAATCAGCCGAGCTTCCACATTCCTTATATTTACTCCGCTTTGGGCGATGTTGAAAAGACCGCTTATTGGGTCAAAAAGCTTTGCGACAATGCGTTTTCATATGAAAATGACGGCTTCCCCGGCGACGAGGATAACGGCACCATGGCGGCATGGTTCATTTTCAGCGTTCTCGGGCTTTATCCTTTCTGCCCCGGCAAACCCGAATTTGTCAAGGGCTTAAAGCAAGTTGATAAAGCATTTATCGGCGAAAAAGAGCTTGACATAAACAACTTCGGCAGCAATATTATTCAATATAAAGATTTAATTTGAGAAAGGGAACAATAATTATGGAAAGATTTCTTATCATCAACGCCGACGATTTCGGCATGTGCAGAGGCGCAAACTTAGCGGTTATGGAACTGCTCAAAAGCAAGGACAGCGCCCTGACCTCATCAACAATCATGGCTCCCTGCGCCTGGGCGCCCGAAGCCTGCCGCTTTGCGGCTGAAAACCCCGAGCTTGCAATCGGCGTTCATCTCACTCTGACAAGCGAATGGTCAAAATACCGCTGGGCTCCCGTCAACACGGAGAATACCGCCTCACTCAGAGACGAGGAGGGCTATATGTGGCACGAGAGCGACCAGGTTGAAAAATTCACCGACCTTGACGAAGTCAAGGGAGAAATCGAGGCTCAGATAAACCGCTGTAAGGTTCTCGGTCTGACTAATCCGTCGCATCTTGACAACCACATGGGTTCGCTCTACGGCATTGAAACGGGCCGCTTTGAGCTGCTTCAGGCAACTCTTGAAATTGCGGGCAAGCACGGGCTTCCGTTCCGCTTCCCCTCCCGTTTCAGCGACGCTCAGTTCAACAACACCATGCTCGGCATCAACATTGAAAAAGAGCTTGTTGAAAAATTCATCGGCGGCATGACACAGTTTGCGCAGATGAACGGCGTTGCGATTCTCGACTATCTCATGCCCAACGAGTGGAACGCTCCGCAGACCGAAAGCTACGAGAATTTCAGAGAATATCTCTATGACCTCTATGCAAACATCCCCGAGGGCGTAACCGAAACCTATCTTCATCCCGCAATTGAGACCGACGACCTCAAGGGCACAAGCAGCGTCTGGGAGCGCCGAGTCTGGGAATACAATATTATGAAAGACCCCAAGACCAAACAGCATATTGAGGCTCACGGAATCAAGCTTATCAATTACCGTGACCTTGCTCAGATGAGAAAATAATATATAATATATAAAGTTAAAATGGCTTGTATCGGGAAATCCGATGCAAGCCATTTTTGTTAAAGCAGAAAAACTTTTGCAAGTGCAAAGTAAATTGAAAGAGTTATCATGTCAAGCAATGTTGAAATCAGCGGGCCTGCCATGAGGGCGGGGTCAAGCCTTATCAGCTTGGCAAAAATCGGCAGAGAACAGCCGATAAGCTTTGCAACGATAACCGCAAAGAACATTGCGAGCGACACAACAAGATAAACATCAAGCGTTCCGTCGCAGAAAAGATACATTCGCCCGATATTCGCAACTCCGAGAACAAGGCCGCATATCGCCGCAACTCTCAGCTCTTTGAACACAACCCTGAAATAATCCCTAAGCTCGATTTCTCCGACTGCAAGACCACGGATCATAAGGGTCGATATCTGCTGACCTGCGTTTCCGCTCGTTCCCATGAGCATGGGCATCGAAGCGGTCAGCGCAACGAAGCCCGAAAGCAAGGTCTCATAGCCCTCGACGATTTTGCCCGTGAATGTGCCCGAAATCATCAGAATAAGCAGCCACGGTATTCTGTTTTTGGCAAGCCTGAATACGCCCGTTTTGAGGTATTCGTTATCGGACGGCGCAAGGGACGCCATCTTTTCAAAGTCCTCGGTGGTTTCTTCTTCAATAACATCAACGATATCGTCAACCGTGATGATGCCGACAAGTCTGTTTTCATTGTCAACAACGGGAACGCTCAAAAGGTCGTATTTTTTAACGATATCCGCAACTTCCTCCCGGTCGTCAAGAGTGTTGACCGAGATAAGCTGAGCATCGTCCTCCATAATATCGCCGACAAGCTCGTTTTCATCGCAGAGCAGGAGCGAAAGCAGCGGAATGCTGCCGAGCAGATGCCGCTCCCTGTCGGTGCAGTAGCAGGTGTAGACAGTTTCTTTGTCTACGCCTGTTTTTCTTATCTGCTCGATTGCCTGGGCGGCGGTGAAATTTGTGTGAAGCTGAACCATTTCAATGGTCATTATGCTTCCCGCACAGTCCTCGGGATATTTCAGAAATCTGTTGATGAGCTTGCGGGTTTCGGGGGCGGAGTGGGCAAGCACTCTCGTGACGACATTGGCGGGAACCTCCTCAAGGAAGTCAACCGTATCGTCAAGAAACATTTCGTCAAGCAGGCGTTCAAGCTCGGCGTCGTTAATCATTCTGACAAGCTCTGCCTGAGTGTCGGTTTCAAGATAAGCAAAAACCTCTGCCGATAAATCCTTTGGCAGAACTCTGAAAACCGGCAGACGGTCTGACTGCTCGATTTCTTCAATAATCTGGGCGATATCAACAACATTAAGCTCCGTCAGAAGCTCACGCAAAGCCGATATTTCTCCCTTTTGGATTAGCTCGTTAATCTGTTCAAGCAAAAGCTCGATATTTTCCATAAAAAAAGCGTCTCCTTTCAGCGGCGGAAATTTCCGCTTGCCGCAGGACGACGCAAACCAAACAAAAGCGATTTACTTTTCGGAAGAAAAATCACTTAACAAGGCAGACCCGCCCAACGGCAAATATCAAATTTTTCATTCTACTTCGAGGGTTGGGTATGTCGGGACCTGCCAAGGTAATTCACCACTCAATCAAAAAAATTTTTACGCCTTTAATGTTACACCCAAAAGCCCATGAAGTCAAGCAAAAATCCAAAAAAATACGAAAATTTGTTATATTTGAGAAAAATCGGTAAAAACAGGCATTTACAGTCGATTTCGGGCAAAATACGGGCTATTTTGCCACTATATTTCATTTTCGGCATTAAAACACTTCACCTTTTCAGGTGAAAAAAATCGGCAGTTCAGCCTTAGGGTGAGAGATGTTTCTCTCAGAAAGGAGTTGGTCGATTGAAAAACGGATTGACCGAAAAGGAAAAGCTCTTTTGCGCCTACTATGCCGACGGCGGCGACGCAAGGGGCTGTGCGGCAAGAGCGGGCTATTCGCTTTCGCCCCAGCGAAGTGCCGCAAGACTGCTTGAAAGGGAAGATATCCGAGCGGAAATATCACGGCTTGAAAAAGAAAAGCTGTCTGCGCTCTCGGTTGAAAAAGGGCTGTCCCGCCTTGCGTTCGGCTCGCCTGCCGACGCAATAAAGCTCATGCTCAGCGAAGAAACGCTCACGGCGCAGGAAATCGAAAAGCTTGATCTTTTCAATGTTTCGGATATCAAACGCCCCAAGGGCGGCGGGCTTGAAATCAAGTTTTTTGACAGGCTCAAAGCCCTTGAACGCCTCAGCGCTCTCGGAGCGAACGCCGAAAATCCTCAGAGCAGTTTCATTGACGCTCTTTCTCAGGGCGCAAAACTGCTCGAACAGGAGGAGGACTCTTAAGCTTGGGTTCAGTCAGCAAAAAGCCGTCGTTTACCCCGTTTTCAAAAAAGCAGATGAAGGTTCTCTGCTGGTGGATGCCCGAAAGCCCTTTCAGCTCTTATGACGCAGTTATCTGCGACGGCGCAGTCCGCTCGGGCAAAACGCTGTGCATGTCGGTATCGTTTGTCGCATGGGCTTTTTCGGCGTTCTCGGACTGCTCGTTCGCCCTGTGCGGAAAAACCATAGCTTCCCTGCGGCGAAATGTCGTTACGGTCATTCTGCCCGTTCTGCGTGAGCTCGGTTTTGAATGCAACGAAAAATATTCACGCAACCTTATTGAAATTTCCTACGGCGGAGCGGTTAACCGATTTTATCTTTTCGGCGGCAAGGACGAGGGCTCGGCGGCGCTGATTCAGGGCATGACCCTTGCAGGCGTGCTTCTCGACGAGGTAACGCTCATGCCCCGCTCATTCGTTGAGCAGGCTCTTGCCAGATGCTCCGTTGAGGGCTCAAAGCTGTGGTTCAACTGCAACCCCGAGCATCCGATGCATTGGTTTCACGAGGAATGGATTAAAAAATGCGGCGAAAAAAACTGCCTCTATCTTCATTTCACGATGAAAGACAATCCGTCGCTGACCCAGTCTATAATCCGCCGCTATGAACGGCTCTATTCGGGCGCATTCTACGAACGGTTCGTTCTCGGCAAATGGGTGGCGGCTCAGGGCTGTGTTTATCCGATGTTTTCGCAGGCAAAGCATGTCGTTCAGCCGCCCGAAAGCTTTGAAAAATACTATATTTCCTGCGATTACGGAACGGTGAACCCCTCCTCGTTCGGGCTTTGGGGCAAAAACGGCGGAAAGTGGTTCAGAATAAGGGAATACTATTTTGATTCACGCACCGAGGGCAGGCAGAAAACGGACAGCGAGCATTACGCTTCGCTCCGGGAGCTTGCGGACGGGCTTAAAATCGAAGCGGTAATCGTTGACCCGTCGGCGGCAAGCTTCATTGAATGTATACGCCGTGAAGGAATTTTCAGAGTAATTCCCGCAAAGAACGATGTCATTGACGGCATCAGGCGGGTTTCGGACTGCCTGAAAGACGGTTCTATTCTGTTTTCCCCCGAATGCAGGGCTTCTATCCGTGAATTCGGGCTTTACCGCTGGGAGGAAAACTCCGCAAAGGATTCGGTCAGAAAAGAAAACGATCACGCAATGGACGATATCCGTTATTTTGTTTCGACCGTGCTTGCACGGGATGACGGCGGCGGATTTTTTGCCGTTGCCGCAAAAAGAAATTAAGGGGGTGATTAAAAATGGGATTATTTAAGAGAAAAAGCAATTCGAGAATTTCCGCTCCCGTAACTCAGCCGCAGAACCGCAGGGCTTTCGGGATTCTTGACGGCTATGTGCCGCTCGGCGCACCTCAGACCAAGCTTTATTATGCCCTGCGTGAGGCCGTTCCCGTCATTGATGCGGCGATTTTCAAGATAGTCCGCCTGACGGGTGGCTTTGAGGTGAAATGCTCCGACCCTGCGGCTCAGACAGAGCTTGATTCATTCGTTCGTAATGTTCCCGTTGGCGGCAACAGGCAGGGGCTTTCGGCTTTTATTTCAAGCTATTTTGAACAGCTTCTGACCTGCGGAACGGCTTTGGGCGAGATAGTCACGGACACCGAGGGCAATCCGAGGGCGCTGTTCAATGCGCCGCTCGACGGCATTGAACTCAAACGCAGTAAAAACGGCTTTGACATTGATATTTATATCCGCAACGGAGCGGAACTCGGAAAAGCTCCGAGGCAGGAAATGTGCCTTCTGAGCGTTTTGAACCCCGAACCGGGTTCGCTCACGGGTTGTTCAATGCTCAAAGGTCTGCCGTTTGTCAGCTCCGTGCTTATCAAAATATTTGAAAGCATCGGCGCAAATTGGGAGAGGGTCGGCAACCTGAGATTTGCCGTTACCTACAACCCGAAAAACGACACGGTTGACAGAGCCTACGCCAAGGACAGGGCGATGCAGGTTGCCCGTGAATGGAGCGAGGCGATGAAAAGCGGCTCGGAAATCCGGGATTTTGTTGCTGTCGGAGATGTTCAGATTAAGGTCATCGGCGCAGACAATCAGATTCTTGACAGCGAAGTGCCCGTTCGTCAGATACTCGAACAAATCGTTGCAAAAACGGGGCTTCCGCCCTTTATGCTCGGTCTTTCATGGTCAAGCACGGAGAGAATGTCGTCTCAGCAGGCGGACGCTCTGACGAGCGAGCTTGAGGCATACCGCCGCATTCTCAGCCCCGTAATTGAAAAAATCTGCACGGTTTTTCTCAGAAGCTCGGGCTTCTGTTGCAATGCAGAGGTAGTCTGGGACGATATCACGCTTCAGGACGAGGTTGAGCAGAGCAAGGCTATGCTCTACCGTGCACAGGCGGAAAAAATAATGAAAGGGGAATAATTACGAAAACCAACGAAAACAACACCTTGTCCGAAAACGAGCTTGAACTCATCGGGCAGTTCGCAAGAAAAAAGCTCTCGTCGGACGAGCTTTACACTTTTTCACTCATTCTCTGCGACAACGAAATTGACAGAGACAACGAAAAATTCACCGTTTCGGCGCTCAATTCGCTTGCAAAGCTTTTTGTCGGCAAAACGGGAATATTCGATCACAACATGAAAAGCAAGGATCAGACGGCAAGAATCTATTCCGCCGAGGTCGTCACGGATGAAAGCCGCAAGACATCGGACGGCGAGGATTACACCTATATCCGTGCAAAGGCTTATATGGTCAGAACCGAGAAAAACAAGGATTTGATTGCCGAAATCGATGCGGGAATCAAGAAAGAAACCAGCGTGGGCTGTTCGGTCAGAGACATAAGCTGTTCAATCTGCGGCAGAAACATAAAAACCGAGGGCTGTGAGCACCAAAAGGGCAAAACCTACGGCGGTAAGCTCTGCTGTTATCTGCTTTCAGACCCTGCCGACGCATATGAATGGTCGTTTGTTGCCGTTCCCGCTCAGAAAAATGCGGGGGTTATCAAATCGTTCAGCTTCGGCGCCGAAAACGGGACGGAGAAGCTTGCAGAATGGGCAGACGAATACAAAAACGAGCTGAAATCGGATATTATCCGCTGTGCATGCACGGTTCTGCCCGAAATTAAAAGCTCTCTGCTCGGTGAGATTTGCGATTCTCTGCCGCTCGGCTCTCTGAAAGAAATGAGAAGCGCATTTCTTGCAAACGCCCGCAAAAATCTGCCCGTTGCAAGGCAGCTTGCCGCCCCCGAATCGGACGGCGAAAATGAAAACTCGGAATACAAAATTTAAGGAGGACTTTAAAAATGTCAGTATCATTCAAAGGATTCAACGAAAACATTATTACATTCAAGGCGGAAAACGGCATTTCGTCGGGCAACGCTGTTAAAATGAGCGGTTCGGGCACGATTTCCGCCTGCTCGGACGGCGACATCTTCTGCGGCTTTGCGGTTGACTGCGGCTCGGGCTACGCCGCCGTTCAGCTCTGCGGAGCGGTAACGGCGAATTACAGCGGCGCCGCTCCCGCAGTCGGCTATTCGGCTCTCGTTTCCGACGGCTCGGGCGTTAAAGCGTCCGAGAGCGGCAGAGAATACCTTGTTGTTGCGGTTGACGAAAACGCCGGAACCGTAACCTTTATTATGTAACCGAAAGGAGAAAACAATATGTCAAACTATGATAACATAAAGCTTGAAAAGGGGCTTTACGCCTCGGGCAATTTCACAAAGGCTCTTGAAAGCCTTGACCCCAACGAAAATTATAAGGGCACTTCCCTTGAGGGGCTTGACGCATATCAGCGTCAGCTCAAACGCTTCGGCATCAGAGTCGGCGGCTCTGCAAGCGATGTTGTTGACAAGTTTTTCAAGACCTCAGACAGCGCCGTGCTGTTCCCCGAATATGTTTCAAGAGCCGTCAGACAGGGTCTTGAACAGGCGGATATCCTGCCCGAAATCGTCGCATCAACAACCGTTATTGACGGCATGGATTACCGCTCGATAAGCTCCGTTCCCACCGAAGATGAAAAGGAGCTTAAAGTTGTCGGCGAGGGCGCATTCATCCCCGAAACAAGCATCCGCACAAAAGAAAATCTCGTTAAGCTCAGAAAGAGAGGCAGAAGCCTTGTCGCTTCATACGAAGCTATCAGATTCCAGCGCCTTGACCTTTTCACCGTCACTCTCAGGCAGATTGGCGCATACATTGCAAGAACCCTGCTCAAGGATGCAATTGATGTGCTCGAAAACGGAGACGGCAACGGCAACGCCGCAGAGGTGGTCAACTGTGCCGCTCCCGGAACGCTTGCTTATTCCGACCTTGTTAATTTCTGGAACGGCTTTGACCCCTATGAGCTGAACACCGTCATTGCCGAGCCTGCCGTTATGGCGAAGCTTCTCGGCATGGAGCAGTTCAGAGACGCCGCCGCAGGGCTTAACTTCCACGGCAAGGGCGACATGATAACTCCCCTCGGCGCAAAGCTTCTCAAATCACCCGCCGTTTCAAGCGGCACTCTCATCGGTCTTGACAAGAGCGCAGCCCTCGAAATGGTCAAGGCGGGCGAAATCATGACGGAATATGACAAGCTCATTGACCGCCAGCTTGAAAGAGCCGTTATAAGCTGCACGGCGGGCTTTGCAAAGATTTTTGACGGAGCATCAAAGGTGCTTTCCGTCTGACGGAGGGATTTGCATTGATTGACACCCTCAGCATTCTCTCAACCTTGCGTGACCTTTATTCTCCCGAGGAGAGCGACGCCGAGCTTGTTCCTCTCTGCACGGCGGCGGCAAAGGAGCTTTCGCCCCGAATCAGACCTCAGGCGGATCTCTCCGACTTCCGCCTTATCAATGCGGCGGCGGCAACGGTCAACTACCGCCTTTGCCTGAAAAAGCTCAACTCCGCTCAGGGCGTAACCTCGTTCAAGGCGGGCGATGTCACCGTCAGCGTTTCGCCGTCGGTTCTGCTGGAGCGTGCGGAAAAAGAAAAAAGCGAAGCGCTCCTGCTTGCTCTGCCCTTGCTGAACGATGACGAATTCGTTTTCAGGCAGGTGTGCATATGAAAATCACACCGATTTTTGAAGCCTACGGCAGACCCTGCGCCTTCCATTCGGCGCAGGGCGAGCCGACCGCCGAAATGAAAGCGTTCATCAGCCCGCTGAGATATAAGAATAAAATGTATCTCTACGGAGTCAACACCGAAATCGGCTACAATTCACAGGGGCATTATCTTTATATAGGCCCTCCCGACCCCGACCTGACCGCCGCCGCTGACGGCGAATATATCTCCTGCATGGGCGAAAAATACCGAATCGACAGAGCCGAAAAGGTTTACAGGGGCAGCGAGGTATTCTATATTTGGGCGATAATCAGAGTTATCGTTGAAACAGATTGAAAGGAATGATTAAAAATGAGCGAAATCAGCGCCCTGCCGTCAAGCATCGTTGCATGGCTGAAGGGCAGAGACGAACTTTCCGATATAAGATTTCTGACCGAATTCCCGCCAATCAAAAAAGCCGTTCCGCTCAGGCACACGACCGTTGCGGTCGGCATCGGGAGCATGGAAATTGTTGATTCTTTTACCGAAAATGACGAGGGCGTGCTTGTTGAAAACGAATATTGCAGGCAGGCAAAAATCAGGCTTCGCCTGTCAATCCACGCCCCGTTTTCATCGGGCGGCGAAGCGTGCCATTCGGCGTTCACCGACATAATCGACTGCCTGACCTTTGATTCGGGGCTTGATATTCTCGAATCAGGCTGTGAAAGCATCGTTGCCGACAGAGACACCGACGCCTTTGTGCTCACCGCATGGGCAACGGTCAACGCATCGCTATGCCCCGCTCAGCGCGGTTCGATTGACTTTCCGTCATTCATCAGCAAGGAGCTTCTCTGCGGCAGTCACATCAATGACGGAAGCATTCATCTTTCCGCCGAACAGCAGACCTTTCTGCATGAGCCGTTCGTCTGCGGAACATATTTCGGAACGGGCGAAGCAACAAAAAGCTTTTCTCTCGGATTTGAACCGAGCGTTGTTATCGTTATCGGCAACGGTCTGCCGCTGATGTATGTCAACCATGCCGCAGGCAAAAACTACGCTCTGAGCGCTGTCGGGCTGAGAGACGGCTCATCTCTCGGAATCGAGCTTTCATCAAACGGCTTCAAGGTCAAAAGCGGAGAATCAACAATCTCCCGAAGCTGTTATCCGCTCCTCAACGAAGCAGGAACGACATATTTTTATATAGCATTCAGATAATAAAACGATCCGCCTCATCCGAATACGGTTGGGGCGGGTTTTTTGCGATTTGAAATGAAGAATGAAGTGTGCCTGCGGCACATGAAGTTTTTTCGATAAAACAGCAGAAATCATCGGCAACACGGTAGGGGCGAACTGCGTTCGCCCGCCTG
>JBJEQD010000114.1:0-6181 GCA_051881575.1 Acutalibacteraceae bacterium
AAATGATATTGTTGTTCCGTTTGAATATGATAATATCATGCCCGGCAGCGACGGTGTGTTCATCGCTCAGAAAGGCGGAACATGGGGCGTTATTCTTGTCGGTGAGGCTATTAAAACCTTTAACGGCGTTAATGTAACCGTTCAGATTGCTCCGCCGACAACAACTGTGCCCGAAGAAAACACAATGGGCAAATACAAAGTTACTTCAAGTGACGGCGCAAACATCAGATCCGGCGCAGGCGCAGATTATGAGCTGCTCGGCGAGCTTGATTACGGCGATATTGTTATCGGCTATTCAACAGAGAGAGCGGATAACGGAAAGAAATGGCTTCAAATCAAGTATAACGGCGAATACGGCTGGGTTGCAATGAGTAATCTTGAAGCAGAATAATATCAGGCTAAGTGAATAATAGAAAATCAGCTCGGAGACGGCATTTATAATCCGTTTCCGAGCTGATTCTTTTAGCTATCACGCAACTATTGGTTTCTTAATACTATTTTCCTGCAAGCTCTTTTAATGCCTTGCCCGTAACACGGTAAATTGTCCAATCATCAAGGGGAACGGCACCCATTGAAAGATAAAAATCAATGCTCGGCTTGTTCCAATCAAGACAGCACCATTCAAGTCTGCCGCATTTTCTTTCTTCGGTTATTTTCGCAAGCTGAATGAGTAATCCTTTTCCGTAGCCTTTTCCTCTGTATTCAGGCTTTACGAATAAATCCTCAAGATGAATTCCCGCTTTGCCGAGAAAGGTTGAAAAGTTATAGCAAAACAGAGCGAAACCGACTTCTTTGCCGTTTTCAAGCGCAAAAATGACTTCTGCTTTTTGCTTTTCAAAGATCCATTCTTCAAGTAATTCGGGAGTTGCAACCACATCGTCTGACATATTCTCATATTCCGCAAGCTCTTTGATAAACTCCAGAATCAGAGCGGTGTCATTTTTATCTGCGAATCTGTATTCCATGTTAAGCACCCGCTTATTTCAGCTTCCATGCAAGGTCATTAAGAAACAGCTCGTTCTCAAGACTTTCGGGAGTAGTATCTTTATTAATATGTACAAACTCAATATCCATCATTCTTGCGAAATCACGGAGCATAACAGCGTCTGCATCGTATGAAAGAACGGTGTGATGTGCTCCGCCGGCAATTATCCAGCATTCAGCGCCTGTGCAAAGGTCGGGCATTGCTTTCCACATAACTCTTGCAACGGGAAGATTAGGCATGTCAAGAATCGGTTTTACACATTCAATATCCTGACAAATCATTCTGAGCCTGCCGCCCATGTCAACGAGGCTGACAACAACGGCTTTGCCTGCTTTTCCTTCAAAAACAAGTCTTGCAGGGTCTCCTTTGCCGCCGATTCCGAGCGGATGAACTTCAATTTTCGGCTTTTCAGCCGCAAGAGTGGGGCAGACTTCAAGCATATGTGCGCCGAGCGAATACTCGGCACCGAGAGCAAGATTATATGTATAGTCCTCCATGAATCCCGTACCGCCGTTCATGCCCTCGGTCATCGCTTTAATAACTGCTGTCATTGCGGAGACTTTCCAATCTCCCTCGCCGCCGTAGCCGTAGCCCTGCTCCATAAGTCTCTGGCTTGCAAGACCCGGGAGCTGCTCCATGCCGTAAAGATCCTCAAAGGTATTTGAGAATGCTTTGCAACCTTGTTCATCAAGCATTTTCTTGATTGCGATTTCTTCCTTTGCCTGATAGCGAACGGCGGCAATATTATCGGTTGCCATTTCATATTTTGACTTATATTCGTCAACAAGCGCTTCGGTTTCACTTTCTGAAACAGAGTTGATATATTCAACAAGCGTTCCGACCGGCCATGTATTAACCTGCCAACCGAGCTTTTCCTGAACACCTACCTTGTCGCCCTCGGTAACTGCAACATTTCTCATATTGTCGCCAAAACGCATAACTTTAAGCTTCTTTGAAAAAGCTGCACCGACAGCCGAGCGCATCCATTTTCCGAGCTCTGAAAGAACCCTTTCATCCTGCCAATAACCCATGATAACTTTTCTGGGTATTCTTAATCTTGCGGCAATAAAGCCGTGTTCTCTGTCACCATGAGCAGCCTGATTCAGATTCATAAAATCCATGTCAATTTCTTCATTGGGAATGTCACGGTTATACTGTGTTGCAAAATGGCAATAGGGCTTTTGGAGATTTTTAAGACCGTTGAGCCACATTTTTGAGGGCGAAAAGGTATGCATCCATGTTATGATACCGGCGCATGAATCGCAGAAGTTTGCTTCCTTAACAATATTATCAATTTCTTCTGGTGTTTTAGCCGTAACCTTATAAACAACTTTGCAGGGCAAAACACCGCTTGCGTTCATTTTTTCGGCCATTTCAGCCGCTCTTGAAGCAACGGTTTCAAGCACCTCGGGGCCGTAAAGGAATTGACTGCCGACAACAAACCAAAATTCGTAATCTTTCATACTCATAACCGAAATCACCTTTCATTTATTTTAATTATTTTTATTTTATCATCAATTATTTAATGTGTCAAACTGTTTGGTTATTATTTTTGTAAAATACTTGAAAAGTATATATTCATGTGATAAACTAAAACCAAAGAAATAAAGGGGGAATTATAATGCTCTCAAAAACACCGCCCATGGGATTTAACACATGGAATACCTTCGGAGAAAACATAAACGAAAGCATAATAAAAGAAACAGCAGACGCAATGGTCGAAAAAGGTCTGCTTGACGCAGGATATGAATATCTTGTTATAGATGATTGCTGGAGCGAAAGGGAGAGAGACCCTGAAAGCGGAAAAATTATTCCCGATAAAATTAAATTCCCCAACGGAATGAAAGCTGTCAGCGATTATGTTCATTCAAAAGGTCTTAAATTCGGAATGTATTCATGCGCAGGCACAAGAACATGCGCAGATTATCCCGGAAGCTTTGATCATGAATTTCTTGATGCCGAAACCTTTGCGGAATACGGCGCAGATTTTCTTAAATATGATTTCTGCTTTAAGCCTGACAGCGCAAACGGACCTTTGCTTTACAGAAAAATGGGCATGGCTCTCAGAGCCTGCGGCAGAGAGATTCTTTATTCTGCCTGCAACTGGGGCAGCGACGATGTTAACACATGGATTCGTTCAGCCGGAGCTCATATGTACCGCTCAACGGGTGATATAAACGATTCATTTGTTTCAATGCGTGATATCTCAACAAGCCAGATTGATAACCTTGCTTATTCTGCACCGGGCTGTTTTAATGATATCGATATGCTGACCATCGGCATGTACGGCAAAGGAAATGTCGGCTCGTGCGGCTGCAATGATACCGATTATAAAACTCAGTTTGCAATTTGGTGCATGTTCAGTGCTCCTCTTATGCTCGGCGGAGATATCAGAACTCTCAACGATAATATGCTTGAGCTTGTAAAGAACAAACGCCTTATTCGTATAAATCAGGACGAAGAAGCAAGACCTGCGTTTGTTGTTTCAAAGCAGGGCAATGATCGCCTTGTCTTTGCAAAGCTTCTTTCAAACAATGAGGTTGCTATCCTTTTTGTTAATCTTTCAGATAATGATTCAAAAATCAATTTCTTCTTTGAGAATCTCGGCATTCCCGCCGCATCGGGCTACGGCCTTGAAATGATTGACGCTTTTTCGGGAGAGAACCTCGGCGTTAAGAAAGAATTTATGCGAATTGAAGTTGAAGCTCACGGCTGTGAATGTTTTATTTGCAAGGCTTCAAAGTGATATGGAATACTGTATTTCCTGCGAAAAGGAATTGACTAATGATGATATCGGTTTTCATAAGAAAATGGTTAACCGAGGCGCTGAGGAATTCATGTGCATTGATTGCCTTTGCGATTATTTCGGTTTAACAAGAGAGAAAGCCGATGAGATGATTGCTCGCTTTAAAGAAATGGGCTGTACTTTATTTGAATAATTTATTTATGAAGGTGATTTGAAATGGCCGATTGCAAGGTAATTTCTCACAGGGGCGCAAATCTTCGTGCCCCTCAAAACACTATCCCTGCATTTGAAAAATCGTTGGAAATAGGTGTTGACGGCTTCGAAACCGATGTTCATATGACATCTGACGGCATTCCCGTTATCTGCCATAATTACACGATTGACGAAACATCAACCGGGACAGGGGAGATAGCTTCAAAAACTCTTGAAGAGCTTCGGCAATATGATTTCGGCTCCTATTTCAGCGATGAATTTAAAGGAACTAAAATCCCGACGCTTGATGAATTTCTTTCTCTTTGCGAAACTGCGGATATCGAAATTATGAACATTGAGCTTAAAACGCCGCTCAACGGAGAAAAGAATATCGTTGCAAAAACCATTGCGGCAGTTAAGGAACATTCGCTTTTTGATAAACTTCTGATTTCAAGCTTCAGCCCCGAACTGCTTGTTGAATGTAAAAGAATTGACCCAAAATGCAAAACAGGATTTCTATACAGCCCTGACAGAAAGATATGTTATCAAAAGATGATTTTCGGCTATGTTAAATTTGCAAAAGAAATAAATGCCGATTATCTTCATCCTCATTATTCTCTCGTTTCAAAGACATATGTTAAAAAGCTGCATGAAGCCGGTGTCGGCGTTAATCCGTGGACTGTTGATAAGCCGAAATCGGTTAAAAAGCTTCTTGACTGCGGCGTTGACGGAATAATAACCAACGCTCCCGATATGGTTAAATCAATAGTGAAAAATAAGTAATTTATTAAGCTCTGTGTTTTGGCATGGAGCTTATTTTTTAAATGGTAATATTTCTTTATTAATATGTATAATTATTGACAAATTAAATTCTTCATGTTAAGATTTAAAAAGGAGGTTGGATTTATGATTAAGAAAATTATTGCAGTTTTTCTCTGCGCTGTTATCGTTGCGTTCTCTTTTTCAACATCTGTTTTTGCTGCGAATAAAGAAAGCGGAACAGATTATCCCTTCGTATTTGTTCACGGCTTGATGGGCTGGGGCGAAGCTCAGGGAGTTGACAAAATGATGCCTTATTGGGGAACAACCTGCGGAAATATTCCTAAATTTCTCGAAAAACAGGGCTATGAAGTTTATACTGCCAGCGTCGGTGGAGCTTCTTCGGCATGGGACAGAGTCTGCGAGCTTTATGCTCAGCTGATGGGAAAAACCGTTGATTACGGCGCCGCTCACTCTGAAAAATACGGTCATTCACGATTCGGCAGAACTTATAAAGAACCGCTTTGTCCCACTTTCGGAAAAACTGATGAAAACGGCAAAATTATAAAAATTAACCTTGTCGGTCACAGCATGGGCGGCGTTACTGTTCGCCTGCTTGCCTCTCTTCTTGAATACGGCGCACCCGAAGAAGTTTCGGCTTGTTCAGATGCTTCCGACTTGTTTAAAGGCGGAAAAGGGGACTATATTTTTTCGATTTCAACACTTTCCGCTCCTCATAACGGCTCAGTTGCGGCAGATAAAGAGAACAATATGGTTATCAGAATGTTTCTCTATGCCTTTTATTACATATGGGGTGTGCTTGATAACACAGCGCTTCGTCCGTTTTGGGATATTCAGTTTGAACAGTTCGGTTTAACAGACTATCCCGAAGACGGCTTTGAGGGCAATTTTGATACAGAGTTAATAAAAGAAATGATGAATTCGCAGGATTCGGCATACTATGATTTGACTCTGAAAGGTGCGGCTGAAGCCAACGAAAGAATAAAGATTCTTGACAATGTATATTATTTTTCTTATTCTTCCGAATGTGTTTTTGAAGACCCGATAACAGGCAAGCTCTATCCCGAACCGACGATGAATCCGCTTTTCTTTTTGACTTCTCCTGGCATTTGTGAATTTGATAAAGAGGAGCAAATGGGAGTTCCGACCGATGAAAGCTGGCAAATCAATGACGGAATCGTTAGCACGGTTTCCGCACAATATCCCGACGGAGAACCTCACAAGGATTTTGACGAAAATAATATCGAAAAAGGCGTTTGGAATGTTATGCCCGTTATTGAATCGATGGATCACACGGATTATATGGGCGTTTTCTATAATCCGATTGAACTCAGGAAATTTTACTTAGACATTTGTGAACTTGTTTCTTCACTTCCGAAATAATTATAATACCCGATTCTGTCTGACAGCAGAATCGGGATTTTTTCTCGAAAGTTATGTGATTGCAGTTGAAATGATGATATCACTGTGCTATAATA
>JBJEQD010000115.1:0-29202 GCA_051881575.1 Acutalibacteraceae bacterium
TTGTTACCGGGGTCAGCCGTGCGCTCACGGAGCAGGGCAAAAGGGTGCTTGCAATCGACTGCGACATCGGCTTGCGCTCGCTTGATATTTTATTCGGCGTTTCCGACCGTGTAGTTTTCGATTGGGGAGATCTTCTGCTCGAGAGATGCACAAAGGAGCAGGCTGTTATCAAATCCGACTGCGACCTGCTCGCTTCGCCCCGCAATTTCTGCGACGAAATGACGGAGGACGCCGTTTCAAAGCTTTTTAAGTCTTTTTCGGAAGATTATGACTATATTTTGCTTGATTCTCCCGCAGGGATTGACCGTGGCTTCCGCCTTGCGGCAAGCGGTGCGGATAGGGCAATCGTCATTTCAACGCCTGACAGCGTGTGCGTTCGCAACTGTTCAAGAGCCTTTGACGAATTACGCAAGCTCGGCATCGACGATGTGCGCCTTGTAATTAATATGTTTGAGGTCAAGCCCGTCTGCAAGCATAAGCTGCTCAATATCGATCAATGCATCGATGAAACGGGCGTTCAGCTTCTCGGAATCGTTCCGAGAGACATGAATATCGGCTTCAGCTCGGTCACGGGAACCGCTCCGGGCGAATTTTCGCCGTCAACCCTTGCATTTTCACGCATTGCAAAGAGAATTGACGGCAAACGCATACCGCTTGTCTGCGAATAACGGAATTAAGAGTATTTTAATGAAGAGTAAGGGCAAATCTGCCACGAGAAACCGTGGTTCAGATTATTACCGTTACCCTAAGGGGGATTACACATGGAAAATCGAACAATCGCCGCCATTGCAACCCCAAACGCACCCGGCGGAATCGGAATTGTCAGAATTTCGGGAGAAAATGCGATTGAAATTGCCGCAAAAATTTTTAAGCCCATAAGCGGAAAAAGTCTTTGCGAGAGCAAGGGCTACTGCGCTCATTACGGAAGCGTTTTTGATAATAACGAAAAAATAGACGAGGCTGTGTGCCTCGTTTTTCGTGCTCCGAAAAGCTATACGGGCGAAAACATCGCCGAAATCTCATGCCACGGCGGACTTTATATCACAAAAAGGGTTCTCAGAGCCGCCCTTGAAGCGGGCGCATCGCCTGCCGAAGCGGGAGAATTCACAAAGCGAGCTTTCCTTAACGGAAAAATGGATCTTGCCGCCGCAGAGAGCGTGATGTCGCTCATCAGCGCCTCGGGCAAGCAGGCTGCTGCCGCCGCACTCAACACTCTTGACGGCGTGCTGAGCCGTGAAATAAGAAGCTGCGCCGATTCGCTGATTGCGGTCTGCGCCTCTCTTTCGGCGTGGGTAGATTATCCCAACGATGAAATTGAGGACACCACGGCGCAGGACATGCTCCCCGTTTTTGAAAATGTTCGGAGCAGGCTTTCCGAGATAATCCGCCGCTATGACTGCGGCAGAGCGATAACCGACGGCGTTGACGCCGTTATCGTCGGCAGGCCGAATGTCGGCAAGTCAACGCTGATGAACATGCTCAGCGGCTTTGAACGCTCGATTGTTACCGACATTGCGGGAACAACCCGTGATGTTGTTGAAGAAAGAATCATGCTCGGCGAAATTGTTATGAGAATTGCGGACACGGCGGGAATCCGTGAAACCGAAAACGCAGTTGAGAGCATCGGAGTCAGCCTTGCACGCCGCCGCCTTGAAAGAGCGGAGCTTGTGCTTGCCGTTTTTGACGGAAGCGAACCTCTGAACGATGATGATTTTGATATAATCGAACAATGCAAATCCAAAAGAGCCATTGCCCTGCTGAACAAATCCGACCTGCCGCTTGCCGCTGACCGTGAAGTTATAAATTCGGCTTTTCCGTTTGTTGTTGAGCTTTCGGCCTCAACAGGCGAGGGGCGGAACGAGCTTGAAAAAGCGGTTTGCGAAATGTTCTCAACGAGCGAATTTAACCCCAACGCCGCCTGCCTGACGGGCGAACGCCAGCGGAACTGCTGTCTGAAAGCGCTTTCGGGGGTTGAAGAAGCAATCGCCGCCCTGAACAGCGGAGTTACGCTTGACGCCGTCAATGTCTGCGCCGATGACGCCATCAACGCCCTGCTTGAACTCACGGGCGAAAAGGCTTCTTCGGCGGTGGTTGACGAAATCTTCTCCCGCTTCTGCGTGGGGAAATAACAATTAATAATAAAAGCTTGCCGACGGCGAAACTGCTGTCGGCAAGCTTTTTTCATTTTTAATAATGGTTTAATTTTTCATTGCAGTATTATTTGTAATACTCAACGGCGCTTTCAAAGAGCTTGAGGTCAAATTCGCCGGGAACATTCTTATAAAGACCGCTTGCGGTTCTCTCGGAATGACCCATTTTGCCGAGAACTCTGCCATCGGGCGAAACAATGCCCTCAATTGCAAAATCGGAATTATTCGGATTAAAGGCGATATCGTTCGTTGCGTTGCCGCTGAAATCAACATACTGCGTGATAATCTGACCGTTGGCGGCAAGCTTTCTGATAAGAGCCTCGTCGGCAATGAAGCGACCCTCGCCGTGTGAAATGGGAACGGTGTAAATCTCGCCCTGCTTTGCCTTTGAAAGCCACGGTGAATTGTTGGAAACAAGCTTCGTTCTGACAAGTCTTGACTGGTGTCTGCCGATGGTGTTATAGGTCAGGGTCGGGCAGGTCTCGTCCGTGTCAATAATCTTTCCGTAGGGAACAAGACCGAGCTTGATGAGAGCCTGGAAGCCGTTGCAGATGCCGAGCATGAGGCCGTCACGCTTTTCGAGCAGCTCGGTAACCGCCTGCTTGATTTCGGCGTTTCTGAAGAAAGCTGTGATGAATTTGCCCGAGCCGTCAGGCTCGTCGCCGCCCGAGAAGCCGCCGGGAACAAAGATTATCTGGCTTTCGCCGATTTTCTTTGCAAAATCCTCAACCGAACGGGCAATGCTCGACGCAGAAAGGTTGTTGACAACGAAAATTTCCGCCTGTGCTCCCGCTCTTTCTGCCGCCTTCGCCGAATCATATTCGCAGTTTGTGCCGGGGAATACGGGAATCAGCACCTTGGGCTTCGCCGTTCTGACGGCAGGCTTTGCAAAGGTTGTCGCTTTATAATCAAAGGTTTCAATTTTCTTTTCGGGCATCTTAATGTTGCAGGAATAAATTTCCTCAAGCTTATTTTCATAAATCGGCAGAAGCGTTGAGAAATCAAGGCTTTCGCCGCCGTAGGATATCGATTCCTTTTCGGTTGTGAAGCCGAGAGTTTTTCCGCTGCACGCCGCATCTCCGTTCAGCTCAACGATGAACGAGCCGTAGGCATAGCCGAAAATGTCGCTGAGGGAGTTTTCCCCGGCAAACTCAAAGCCGATTGAGTTGCCCATCGCCATTTTGAGAACGGCTTCGGCTGCGCCGCCCATTCCGGGCGTATAGACTGCCGCCGCCTTGCCTTTTTCAACAAGGGAATGAACCTCGTCATAAACCTTGAGGAGCGAAGCGGTGTCAGGCAGATTGTCGGCGGTGTATTCGGGCTTTATCATAACAACCCTGTGACCTGCCGCTTTGAACTCGGGGGAAATAATATTCTTGATGTTTTCGGTTGTTACCGCAAAGGAAACAAGGGTGGGCGGAACATCGATATTTTCAAAAGAACCGCTCATAGAGTCCTTGCCGCCGATTGCGGCTATTTTGAGATCCATCTGAGCCTTGAATGCGCCGAGCAGAGCCGAAAGCGGCTTGCCCCAACGCTTCGCATCCTTCATGGGCTTCTCAAAATATTCCTGGAATGTCAGATAAACATCCTCGAATTTTGCGCCTGCGGCAATAAGCTTTGAAACGGATTCAATTACCGCAAGGTATGCGCCGTGATACGGGCTTTTCTCGGTTATCATGGGATTGTAGCCCCATGACATGAGCGAGCAGGTGTCGGTATCCGCTTTTTCAACGGCAATCTTATGAACCATAGCCTGAATGGGCGTTAACTGATTCTTGCCGCCGAAAGGCATAAGAACGGTGTTTGCGCCGATGGTTGAGTCGAAACGCTCCGAAAGACCTCTCTTGGAGCAGATATTCAGATCGCCTGCAAGGGCGGTATACATTTCGCCGAAGGAGCCGTCAAGCTCCTTTTCGTAGCTTTCAAGCTTTGCGGGGGCGATGTCGATATGCTTGGGAGCACCGTTGGAGTTAAGGAATTCACGGCTGATATTAACTATCGACTTGCCGTTCCAATTCATAACAAGATAGGGCTTTTCTTTAACAACGGCAACAACGGTTGCTTCAAGGTTTTCGCTGTGAGCAATTTCGCAGAAACGGTCGGCGTCCTTAGCCTCAACAACAACAGCCATTCTCTCCTGGCTTTCTGAGATTGCAAGCTCCGTTCCGTCAAGACCCTCGTATTTTTTGGGAACGGCGTTGAGGTCGATTTCAAGTCCGTCGGCAAGCTCGCCGATTGCAACCGAAACGCCGCCTGCGCCGAAGTCGTTGCAGCGTTTGATAAGCAGGGAAGCCTCTTTATTTCTGAAAAGGCGCTGAAGCTTTCTTTCTTCGGGTGCATTACCCTTCTGAACCTCAGCTCCGCAGTTTTCAAGGGATTTAAGGTTATGCGATTTTGATGAACCCGTTGCGCCGCCGCAGCCGTCTCTGCCGGTTCTGCCGCCGAGAAGAATAACAAGGTCACCGTCCTGCGGGCATTCACGGCGAACATTTTCTTCGGGCGTTGCGGCAATAACTGCGCCGATTTCCATGCGCTTTGCAACATAGCCGGGGTGATAGATTTCGTCAACAATGCCGGTTGCAAGGCCGATCTGATTGCCGTAGGAGCTGTAGCCCGCCGCAGCCGTGGTAACGATTTTTCTCTGAGGCAGTTTGCCCTCGATGGTTTCGCTCACGGGAACGGTCGGATCGCCTGCGCCCGTAACACGCATTGCGGCATAAACATAGCTTCTGCCCGAAAGCGGGTCACGGATTGCTCCGCCTATGCAGGTTGCCGCTCCGCCGAACGGCTCAATCTCCGTCGGGTGATTGTGGGTTTCGTTTTTGAAAAGAAGAAGCCATTTTTCGGTCTTACCGCCGATTTCAACATCGATTTTGACCGTGCAGGCGTTGATTTCTTCGCTCTCATCAAGCTTCGGGAGCAGTCCCTCGTGCTTGAGATAACGGGCGGCAATCGTGCCGATATCCATAAGGTTAATCGGCTTGGTTCTGCCCGTTGCTTTTCTTGCGGCAAGATATTCGTCATAAGCCTTCTGAAGAAGCTCGTCTTCAAATTTAACCGAATCAATCTCGGTCAGGAAGGTTGTGTGACGGCAATGATCCGACCAATAGGTATCAATCATCTTGATTTCGGTTATCGTCGGGTCACGATGTTCGCTGATAAAATACTGCTGGCAGAATTTGATATCGTCAAAATCCATTGCAAGCCCGTTATCCTCAACGAACTTTTCAAGCTCGGAGTCGGAAAGGGAGATAAAGCCGTTCAGAGTTCTGACGGTTTCGGGGATATCGTAATCTGCGGCAAGAGTGTCATATTTTTCGAGAGACGCTTCTCTTGCTTCAACAGGGTTGATGACATATTTTTTGATTTTGGCAAGCTCATCATCGCTGATATTGCCGTAAAGGCAATAAACCTTTGCCGTTCTGACAAGCGGCCTTTCGCCTTTTGAAATAATCTGAATACACTCGGCGCAGGAATTTGCTCTCTGGTCAAACTGACCGGGGAGATATTCAACCGCAAAGACTCTGTCGCATTCAAGGTCGGGTTCCTCGGTGATGATATCGAGCTGAGGCTCGGAGAGAACCGTGCCCTTTGAATAATCAAAAAGCTCCTTTTCGATATTCTCAATATCGTAGCGGTTGAGGATTCTGACATTTTCAAGGCCGTTTATGCCCAAAAGGGAAACAAGCTCATTTTTCAGCGAGAGCGCCTCATTGGCAAGCCCGCTTTTCTTTTCAACATAAGCTCTGTAAACCATAATACATTAAACCTCCAAGGCTTTTTTGCCGATATCCTTTCGGTAATAGGCGTTTTCAAAATGAACGGTTTTGACGGTTTCGTATGCCTTTTTAACGGCGTTTTCAAGAGTGTCGGCGGTTTCGGTAACTCCGAGAACTCTGCCGCCTGCGGTCAGGAGCTTTCCGCCGTCAAGCTTTGCTCCCGCAACATAGATATTTTTATCGGCGGGCATTGTGATTTCAAAGCCCGTCTGATATTTCTGAGGATAGCCGTCCGAAGCCATAACAACACAGCAGGCGTGCTTTTGGCTGAATTTAACCTCTGTTTCGCTCAGAGTGCCTGCCGCAACGCTTTTCATAATCTCAAAAAGGTCGCTTTCAAGCAGAGGAAGCACAACCTGAGTTTCGGGGTCGCCGAAACGGCAGTTATATTCGATAACCTTCGGGCCGTTCTTTGTTATCATAAGTCCGAAATACAGACAGCCCTTAAAGGTTCTGCCCTCGGCATTCATGGCGTTGACTGTCGGCAGGAAAATCTCTTTCATGCATCCTTCGGCAACCTCGGGTGTGTAATAGGGGTTGGGAGCAACCGTTCCCATGCCGCCCGTGTTGAGACCCTCGTCATTATCGTGAGCTCTCTTGTGATCCATTGATGAAATCATCGGAACAACGGTTTTGCCGTCGGTAAAAGAAAGAACCGAAACCTCGGGGCCTTCAAGATATTCTTCAATAACAATCTGATTGCCGCTCTCGCCGAACGCCTTGTCCTCCATGATGGTTTTAACGGCGTCGGCAGCCTCACTGCGGGTCATTGCGATAATAACACCCTTGCCGAGTGCAAGTCCGTCCGCCTTGATAACGGTCGGAATCGGCGCAGTTTCAAGATATTTCAGCGCTTTTTCGGCTGAATCAAAAACTTCATATGCGGCGGTGGGGATTCCGTATTTCTTCATCAGATTTTTGGAGAAAACCTTGCTTCCCTCAATGATAGCCGCCTTTTTTTCGGGGCCGAAGCAGGGAATTCCGCATTTCTGAAGCTCATCAACTGCTCCGAGAACCAGCGGATCATCGGGAGCGACAACGGCAAAGCCGATATCGTGAGTTTTGGCGAATTCAACGATTGCGGGGATATCCTTTGCGCCGATTGCAACGCACTCGGCGTCGTTTGCCATGCCGCCGTTGCCCGGCAGAGCATATATCTTTTCAATTTCTTTGTTCTCTTTAAGCTTTTTGATTATGGCGTGTTCACGGCCGCCGCCGCCGACAACAAGAACCTTCATTTCGTGCGCCTCCGTTATGATATGATATCCTTGCAGACCTTTTCCGCCGCAAGGGGAAGAATTTTCCATTCAGCCTGTTCCATGACCCTCTTTTGAAGAATTTCGGGGGTATCTCCCGGCTCGATTTCAACGGCTTTCTGCATTATAATGCGGCCGCCGTCGGGGATTTCGTTAACAAAATGAACCGTTGCGCCCGTGACCTTAACTCCGTAGTCAAGCGCCGCCCGGTGAACCCTCAGTCCGTAGAAGCCCTCGCCGCAGAACGACGGAATCAGAGAGGGATGAACATTTATTATTCTGTCTTTATAATGAGAGGTGAAGCGTTCGCTGAGAATGCTCATAAAGCCTGCAAGAATTATCAGGTCAATGCCGCTGCCGTCAAGCAGATCAATGAGTCTGCCCTCAAAATCGGGGGTTTCGCTTTTCAGCACGGTTTCGGTTCTGATTCCGGCTTTTTCGGCTCTTTGAAGCGCATATGCGCCCTCTTTGTTGGAAATAACAAGGGTAATTTCGCCGCTCGTTATGATTCCGCCCGCCTGAGCGTCAATCAGAGCCTGAAGATTCGTTCCGCCGCCCGAAACAAGAACGGCGATTGAAGCCTTACCGTTTTTCATTCGGCTTCTCCTCCTTTATGTAGGGTAACGGTAATAATATCAAGAAATGCGATTGCCGCCGCTCCGACAAAGTTGCCGATAATAACAATCCATATGAAAATGAATGCGTCAAGGCTGACTATGCCCGAAAGCGCAAAATAAAACATGTCGGCGATTGAATGCTCGAAGCCGCAGAGAATGAACACGGGAATGCAGAACAGAACGCCGAGCGGAGATTTGCATTTTCTGAACACCGCAACGGCTATATACATCAGCACGCCGCAAAGCAAGCCTTTGAAAAAGGTCTGCGGAGCGGTCTGAAGCAGCCTTGACTGACAAGCCGCAAGCGCTTTCTCAACAAGTACGGGTGCGGCAACACCTGCCGCCTTGGCACAGAGAAATGCGCCGATAAGGTTGCCCGGCAGGCTCAGAAGCAGGTCGGAAACATCTTTCTTTTTGTGCTGAGGCACGATAAAGCCCGCCTTGCCCGTAAAAAGAGCAAAGCCGAGATAGCAAATTGCAAGCAGAGCAACCGAAAACAGCACGGCGCCGACATATTTATTGTCGCATGAGAGATAAACCGCACCGCCCATGCCGACCATTATTCCTGCGGCAACGCCGCTGAGCAGCGTTTTCATCAGCAAATAACAACCTTTTCTTCCGATTTGATAATTTCGCCCATGATGTAAGCGTCCTCGCCGTTTGCTTTGAGGATTTCAACCGCCTTTTCGGCGTCCTCTTTTGCAACAACAACGCTCATGCCAACGCCCATGTTGAAGGTGTTGAACATATCTCTTTCGGGGATATTGCCCGTCTTTGCAAGCAGGTCAAAAATCGGCAGGATTCTGAGCGAAGCTTTGTCAATCTTTGCGCCGAAGCCCTCGGGAATGCTTCTGGGAATGTTTTCGTAGAAGCCGCCGCCCGTGATGTGAGAAACAGCCTTGACCGTTACCTGCTCAAACAGAGCGGTCATGGGCTTAACATAAATCTTGGTGGGGGTGAGCAGGGTTTCGCCGATTGACTTGCCGCCGAGAGCCTCAACGGGTGATTTTATGTCGGCATTTTCAACATCAAAAACCTTGCGGACAAGCGAAAATCCGTTTGAATGAACGCCGCTTGAGGGCAGGGCGATAACAGCGTCGCCCTCGGCGATGGTTGAATTGTCAAGGATTTTATCCTTATCGACAACGCCGACGCAGAAGCCTGCAAGGTCATATTCGTCAACGGGATAGAAGCCGGGCATTTCGGCAGTTTCGCCGCCGATAAGAGCGGCGTTTGACTGAACGCAGCCCTCGGCAATGCCCGAAACGATATCTGCTATTCTCTCGGGAACATTCTTGCCGCATGCGATATAGTCAAGGAAAAACAGGGGCTTTGCGCCGCAGCAGATAATGTCGTTGGCGCACATTGCAACGCAGTCGATGCCGACCGTGTCGTGCTTGTCCATGATGAAAGCGAGCTTGAGCTTTGTGCCGACTCCGTCTGTGCCGCTGACGAGAACGGGCTTTGAGATGCCTGTCAGGTCAAGCTCAAAAAGGCCGCCGAAGCCGCCTATATCGGAGAGTGCGCCTGCCGTCAGGGTTTTTGCGATATGCTTTTTCATAAGCTCAACCGCTTTGTAGCCGGCAGTTATGTCAACGCCCGCCGATTTATAGCTTTCGCTGAAGCTTTTCATAGATTATTCCTCCTGTGAAGATTCACTTATTTTCTTTTCAAAACGGCTTTTTGCCGGTTTGTCCTCGGGGATTATGGTGGGATATTTTGCGGTGAAGCAGGCGTCGCAGTAGCAATCCTGCTTGCCGATAAGCATTGAAAGATGGTCAACATTGAGATAGCCGAGGCTGTCAACGCCGATTATCTCCGCAATTTCTTCAAGGCTGTGGTTGCAGGCAATGAGCAGGTCACGGGAGTCGATGTCCGTTCCGTAATAGCAGGGGTTGAGGAACGGGGGTGACGAAACTCTCATGTGAACCTCGGTTGCGCCCGCATCACGCAGGAGCTTGACGATTCTTGCGCTTGTTGTTCCTCTGACTATCGAATCGTCAACGAGAACAACTCTTTTGCCCTTTATCGTGTCGGAAATGGGATTCAGCTTTATTCTGACAAGATCCTCACGGGATTTCTGACCCGGAGAGATAAAGGTTCTGCCGATATATTTGTTTTTGATAAAGCCCATTCCGTAGGGAATGCCCGATTGGCGGGAATAGCCGATTGCGGCGTCGATTCCGCTGTCGGGAACTCCGACAACGACATCTGCCTGAACCGGATGCTCAAGCGCAAGGCAGGCGCCCGCATTCAGCCTTGCCGAATGCACGCTGACTCCGTCAATAACGGAATCCGGCCTTGCAAAATAGATATATTCAAAAATACAAATCTTTTTGGGAGCCTTTCCGCAATGGTCTTTGATTGAGCGAATTCCGTTTTTCTCGAAAACAACGATTTCGCCCGGCTCAATATCTCTGATGAACGATGCGCCTACTGCGTCAAGAGCGCAGGTCTCTGAGGCAACAACATAGCTGCCGTCGCCCGTCTGACCGTAGCAGAGCGGTCTGAAGCCGTTTTCGTCACGCACGGCAATGAGCTTTGAGGGGGACATGATTGCAAGGGAATAAGCTCCCTTGATTTTATTCATAGCCGCATTGACCGCCTGCTCGATTGACGGAGCGGTGAGGCGTTCCTTGGTGATAATATAAGAAATAACCTCGGTGTCGCTCGTCGTGTGAAAAATCGAACCGCTTAGCTCAAGCTCTTTTCTAAGCTCATAGGAGTTAACAAGGTTGCCGTTGTGGGCAAGAGCCATGTGCCCCTTGATGTGATTAACAACTATCGGCTGAGTGTTGAGCCTGTTGCCCGCTCCCGTCGTGCCGTATCTTGCGTGGGCTACCGCCATATTGCCCTCGCCGAGACCTGAAAGCGTCTGAGCATTCAGAACCTCGCTGACAAGGCCGACATCCTTATAAGTGTTAAAAATTCCGTCATCGTTGACAACGATTCCGCAGCTTTCCTGACCTCTGTGCTGTAAAGCGCACAGTCCGTAGTAAGCCATCGCCGCAACATTTTCCTTACGGGGTGAAAAGATTCCGAATACCCCGCATTCTTCGTTAATTTTTCTCATCATACATACCTTCTATATTTCAAAAATGCACTTTGGGGATTTGATATTCGGTTTATTCTCTGCCGTTCCAGCAGTAGGTGCAGATGCAGTCCTCGGGAAGCCCGATGGCTTCAACAAGACCCGCAAGGCTCTGATAGCCGAGAGACGCAAACTTGAATTTTTCGCAGATGGCTTTCAGCATCGCCTGACCTCTTTCGGTTGAAGCGTCGCTGTATTCATCCATGTATTTTTCGCCCTCCTCGCCCTCAAGCTCGTGAATTATGCGGCGGGCAATGAGGTCGTTATCCGAGGTGTTTCGGGAGAAATTGAGATATTTACAGCCGTACATTATCGGGGGGCATGCGGAGCGCATGTGAACCTCCTTTGCGCCGTGGCTGTAAAGAAATTCAACGGTTTCACGAAGCTGAGTTCCTCTGACGATGCTGTCGTCAACAAAGAGCAGGCTCTTATCCTGAATCAGGTCGTGAACGGGAATCATCTTCATCTTCGCAACCCTGTTGCGCTCGCTCTGGCTCGTGGGCATGAAGCTTCTCGGCCAGGTGGGTGTGTATTTTATGAACGGTCTTGCAAACGGTATTCCGCTTTCGTTTGCATAGCCGATTGCGTGAGGTGTTCCCGAATCGGGCACTCCGCTGACATAGTCAATGCCGCTGCAAGCGCCGTTCGCCTTGTCCTCTCTCGCCATAACTGCGCCGTTGCGGTTTCTCATAACCTCAACATTGACGCCCTCGTATTTCGAGTTGGGGTAGCCGTAATAAGTCCAGAGGAAAGCGCAGATACGCATTTTTTTGCCGGGCTTTGAAAGAACCTCAACTCCGTCGGGAGTGATTCTGACGATTTCGCCGGGGCCGAGCTCCTTTTCAAACTCATAATCAAGCTTTTCATAAGCAAAGGATTCAAACGAAACGCAGCGTCCGTCGCCGTCCTTGCCGATAAGAATGGGGAGCCTGCCGAGCCTGTCTCTTGCGGCAATGATGCTGCCGTCCTCTTTGAGAATAAGAATTGACAGAGAGCCGTCAATCTTTTCCTGAGCGAAGCGGATGCCGTCAACAAAATTGCTCTTTTGGTTGATGAGAGCCGCCGCAAGCTCGGTTGAATTAATTTTTCCTGCCGTCATGGCGGTGAAATGACCGCCGCTGAACGAGAGAAACTGCTGAATAAGGTCGTCGGCATTGTTGATAACGCCGATGGTTGCAATGGCGTAAACGCCGAGATTTGAGCGGATAATGATAGGCTGAGGGTCGCTGTCGCTGATACAGCCTATGCAGGCGTTGCCGTGCATTTCGTCAACAATTCCCGCAAATTTGGTTCTGAAAGGCGAATTTTCAATGTTGTGAATATCACGCTGAAAGCCTATTTCCTTGCTGACTGCCGCCATGCCGCCTCTGCGTGTTCCGAGATGCGAATGATAGTCAACGCCGAAAAATACATCCAGAACAACATCTCTGTTTGATGTTGCGCCGAAAAATCCTCCCATAGAATAATACCTCCGAAAAGAATAGAGAAAACCGGTTGATTATTTGCTGCCCATGAGTCTGCGCATAACCTCGTTGTATGCGTCCTCAACGCCGCCGAGATCTCTTCTGAAGCGGTCCTTGTCAAGCTTCTCGTTGGTGGTTGAATCCCAGAAACGGCAGGTGTCGGGAGAAATTTCGTCGGCAAGAACAATCTCGCCGTCGTTCGTTTTGCCGAATTCAAGCTTGAAGTCAACAAGAGTGATGTTGAGGGTTTTGAAGTATTCTTTCATAACCTCGTTGATTTTGAAAGACATTGATTTTATAAGCTCGATTTCCTCTGCGGTTGCAAGGCCGAGAGCAAGAGCATGGTAAGAGTTGAGCAGAGGATCGCCCAAATCGTCGTTCTTATATGAAAATTCAATCGTGGGAGCGGAGAAAACAATGCCCTCCTCAACGCCGTAGCGTTTTGCAAAGGAGCCTGCCGAAATGTTTCTGATAATAACTTCAAGAGGAACGATTGAAACCTTTTTGACAAGGGTTTCACGCTCTGAAAGCTCCTCAACGAAGTGGGTCTTAACGCCCTGCTTTTCAAGAAGCTGCATCATCATGTTGGACATTTTGTTGTTGATAACGCCCTTGCCTGCGATTGTGCCCTTCTTAATACCGTTGAATGCGGTTGCATCGTCCTTGTAGGAAACAATAACAAGATTGGGGTCGTCGGTTGCGAAAACCTTCTTTGCCTTGCCCTCATAGAGCTGAGTTGTTTTTTCCATTTCTTTGTTCCTCCTGATTATTTATTGAATTTTTCTTCTATTTTAGCGTTTGCCTCAAGAACCTTTTCGGTTGCCGCCTTACGGGCTGCCGAAAGCTTTTCGGCAAGAGCCTCGTCGGAGACCGCAAGAATCTGTATAGACAACAAAGCGGCATTAACAGCACCGTCTATGGCAACTGTTGCAACGGGAATGCCTGCGGGCATCTGAACAGTTGAAAGAAGTGCGTCAATGCCGTCGAGAACTGAAGCTTTGACGGGGATTCCGATAACGGGGAGAGTGGTGTTGGCTGCAATAGCCCCCGCAAGATGAGCCGCCTTGCCTGCGGCTGCAATTATTGCGCCGAAGCCGTTGGCTTTTGCGTTCTGAGCAAATTCCTTTGACTGCTCGGGCGTTCTGTGAGCCGAATAAACATGAACCTCATAGGGTACGCCGTATTCGTCAAGAGTTTTAATGGCTTTTTCAACAACAGGCAGGTCGCTGTCGCTGCCCATGATAATTCCGACTTTTTTCATGGTATTCCTCCTTGAAAAATTGATATTTATGAGTAATTGTTTATTTATGCATTAAAGCCTTTCGGGCGTTAAATGGCGGAAAAACAGCCGACGAGAAATCAACTGAGATTTAATTGGTGATTACACCTGAAAAAAGGGCAGTCCTGCCTTGGTTAATCAAGATAGGACTGCCCAGACGGTCGGCATAAAACGGCGGCTTTTGCTCCCATGCGGTTATCCGCTTTTCCGTCAGTTACAAAAGTCCCTTTGATTTGCTATTTTATTATACTATAATGGAGTGTTCTATTGCAAGAGTTTATTAAGTAAAATTTATGGAAGATTTGCAGGCAGGTTTTGTTGATTACAACAAAAGTATTGACAAACCCTGTCAAGGCATGGTAAAATACCGTCAATCGCCGAAACGGCGGTTGCTCGTGAGGGAGTAGTTGGCACGGAATATAACCTGTGCGGCAAGTCAACACGCTGGCTTTTTGCCTGGCTTGCCTTAATTGACAAGACTCATGATACGGCTTTGCCCGCTGTATCTGCGTCTTTTTTTACGGTCGGATACAGCTCGGAAGAAAGCTGAATCCGATTTTTTGTTTTTTGTAAGGAGTAAAATGTTATGTCACTAACGGAATTATTCATTATCGCCGTCGGCCTTTCAATGGATGCGTTCGCAGTTTCAATTTGCAAGGGTCTTGCCGTCAAAAAGGCGGGGATAAAAGAAATGGGGCTTGCGGGTCTGTGGTTCGGCGGCTTTCAGGCGCTCATGCCGCTCATCGGCTATTTTCTCGGTGCGGCGTTTGAGGAATACATAACCAAAATCGACCATTGGGTAGCCTTTGTTCTGCTCGGTCTCATCGGCGCAAACATGATAAAAGAAGCGCTTTCAAAGGACGAGGAAAAATCCAACGCTTCCATGGGATTCAAGGAAATGCTGACCCTTGCAATCGCAACGAGCATTGATGCTCTCGCTGTCGGCATAACCTTTGCGCTTCTGCCCGATGTCAACATCGGCGCCGCAGTCGGTTTTATCGGCTTAACAACCTTCGTTCTCTCCGCCGCAGGCATCAAAATCGGCAACATCTTCGGCTCAAAATACAAATCAAAAGCCGAACTCACGGGCGGAATTATTCTTATTCTCATGGGCATTAAAATCCTGCTTGAGCATTTGGGCGTTTTCTCTTGATTTGGCAAGAGCCTTGTTGTATAATAGGAGCATCAAATCAGGAGGTGCGCCATGCCGAAAAAGGATTCCCGCAACACTAAAATGAAGATTGTCAACGCCGCATGGGAGCTGTTTTATAAAAACGGCTATGACAGCACGACCGTTGAAGATGTTGTTGACGAATCGGGAACCTCCCGAGGCTCGTTTTATCATTATTTCAACAGCAAGGAGGAGCTGCTCAGCACTCTTTCAAGCCTGTTTGACAGCAAATACGAGGAATTGCAGGAAGCCCTGCCCGAGGAAATGAGCGGTTTTGAAAAGCTCATGTATCTCAACAAAGAGCTTTTCATAATGATTGAAAACCGAATTCCCATTGACTTGCTTGCAAAGCTCTATTCCTCTCAGCTCACCTTAAAGGGCGACCGCACCTTGCTTGACCACAACAGAATTTACTATAAACTGCTTCGCCGAATCGTTATCGAAAGTCAGGAAAAGGGCGAATTTCGAAGCGATGTTTCGGTTAATGAAATAGTCAAGGCTTACGCCCTGTGCGAACGGGCGATAATCAGCGACTGGTGCCTGTGCAACGGCGAATATTCGCTCAGCCGCTACTCCGAAACGCTTTTGCCGATTCTTTTCGGCGGATTTTTAAAATAAAAATTACTGCTTGCGTCGGCTGAATTGCCGATACAAGCAGTTTTTTATTTGCCTATATTTTTCTCTGGTTATTTCTTTTTCAGAACGATAGAAATGAAATTCAGGTATTTTCCGCCGCCCGCTTCCATTGATTTTCTGTCGCCGACGGCATATTCGTTCTCCTGCCTGAGCCAATCTGCCCAGACTTCATCGTTGCTCTCCATTTCCTGAACGGAAATCACCTCTGCGCCCTCGCATTTGCCGACCGTTTTGCTCCAATATTCGACATCGTGCATGTAGTCAAGCTGTTCGGGAGTCCACGAGAGCAGAAGTTCGGGAGGCAGGTTATCGTGGCAGTCCTTTTTCATGCCGGGAATGGCAATATAGATATAACCGCCGCTCTTGACAAACGGCAAAAGCTTTTCGTCAAGGTAGCTTTCGTCTCTGCCGAAATAATTATATGAATCCGTGCTTATAACGGCGTCGAAAAACTCCTTTTCAAACGGCAAATCGGTTGCGTCGGCTTTAACGGGAATAATCTGCTCTTCGGTCAAGCCCATGGAGTCAAAGAAAATGCGGTTCTCCTCGGGCTCGCTCCACAGATCAGCCGCATAAACGGTGAAGCCGTATTCCTTTGCCAAAAATACGCTTGTCAGACCCTGACCGCTCCCGAGGTCGCAGACAACCGCACCGTCGGGAATTTTATGATTTATCAGCAATTCTTCTTCCAATTTTACGGGGTTCGGACCCATGATTTTTGATTGTAGCTCGGGTGTGTTATATTTTTCGCTTTTAACATATTTCATAGTGATTTCTCCTGTCATTTTTTATTTTTCGGCTGAGTATCGCCGAATAAAGCCGTCAATGTGATTATTAATCAGGTCAACGGATTCCGCCCTGTCTGCCGAACCGTCGGAAGCGTTAATCAGCAAAAACAGCGGCGCAAAAAATTCAACCGCAAGCAGCTTCGGGTCGGCTTCTTTTAAGACGCCGTTTTTTATCATTTCACGGAAGATATCCTCCGTGTAGGCAACAGGCCCCGAGGTGAAACAGTTTGCATATAATTCCGTCATTTCAGCGCTTCGGTACTGCTCCAGGGTCAGCATTTTTCTGAAATTTGAAGCAAATTCATCCTCCGTCCAAAGCAGAAACTGCGAAACCGTGAATTCTTTCAGGCTGTCCAAAGACACATTTTCGTATTTTTCGGGATTCTGCCCGTGCGTTTCCTCCGGGACATTATGCTCCCTTGATTTCTCGGCATCGAGCCGATACATTCTTTCAACGATACTGTCAAAAATATCACGCTTGTTTTTATAATGCTTATACAAAGCGCCCTTTGTAATTCCCAGCTCGCCCGCAATCATGCTGACCGAAACCGCTTCGTAGCCGTCCCTTGCAAACAATCGGAGCGCAGTCATCAGAATTTTTTCTTTTGTTTCAACCATTCCGTTATCCTCCATGGTGAACGCTCGTTTACCTGTATTATAGTGAACGCCCGTTCACTTGTCAAGGTCTTTTTGAAAAATAAAAATTGTTTTTCCCGTAACATCTTTACAATTCACAAAGATTATGCGTTTTGGGATACAATCATTAACCAGTCAGCTTATCAATCCTCCGTCTTTTGCTTCGCAAAATCCACCTCCCTCACGAGGGAGGCAGATCGCTGCCCGTAGGGCTGAGGATTGATTTATTTTTGTTGAACGATTTTGATGTTAAACGGCGGGAGCAAGCCCCCTCCCTACCTTGAACCTATTACCTTTTACTTCTTCACTTTTCACTCAAAAAACAGCTTTTGCGGAGCAATTTTAATCGGTCATAGGCGGAGCCTATCCTTAATTTGCGAAGCAAACTTCATTTTTGCGAATGCAAATACTTCATGTGCCGCAGGCACACTTCATTTCTTCATTTGATTCAAGGCGGGCGAACACAGTTCGCCCCTACCGTGTTGCCGATAATTTCTGCAATTTTCACGGACAGCCGCAAGGGCTGTCCCTACGAATTTTTATTGTTCCTGAAAACCAAAAAAACAGGCTGTCGGCAAACCTCTGTGAGGTAGGCTGACAGCCTGCATAATTATTGAATTTTTCGGATTTATTATCCGAATTTACTCATCTCAGATGGCAACGGTGTAGTCAACGGCTGCCTTGAGGTTCTTGAGGTTTGCGGTGATGCCGAGCTTAGCCTTTGCATCGCCGACAAAGATCTTAACAAGATAGTGCCATGTGCCGCCGGTTACCATGCCGGTGCTCTCATCGATTGTGCACTTGATGTAAGCGTTTGTGTAGGTGAGCTTAACGGTCTCTCTGCCTTCGGTCATCTCTGCGCCGAGCTCTTTAAGAGCGGATTCAATGCTGCCGAGGGTTCCGATACCTCTTGCAACGGGGCCGCCGTTCTTGCTGTCGCCGTCAGGTCCGTCGGTCTGGTCTTTAAGCTGGATAACGATGGTTGTAACACCGTTCTTTGAGCTTGCCTGAGCCTTGGTAACATCGGAAGCCTTGAGCATGCCCTTGCCGGGGATGTAGTCGGTCTCAACGGAGTTCTTTGCAAGAGCCTTTTCGGCTGCGGGTGAAAGAACGCTGAGGATAGCGCCGATTGCGCCGTCGCCGGTGATGTCGCCGTCAAGCTTCATTGTTGAATGACCCTTGGGAGCTTTTTTGCTGTCGTTAGTCTTGATAACTGCTGCATTGTAATAAGCAACAACTTCAGCAGCGTCGGTTGAGTTGAGACCTGCGGAGGGAGCGGTTGTGCTCTCAGCGGCTGCGGTTGATTCGCCGGCAGCAGCTGTTGTGTCATCAGCAGCGGCAGCTGTTGTTGCGTCTGCGGGAGCTGCGCTTGAATCCTCAACGGGAGCAGCAGTTGAATCCTCAGCGGGAGCAGCTGTTGTGTCGTCTTCAAACTCTGCGAAAAGGTCTGTTGTGGTTGTGGTTGTGTCATCTTCTGTTTTTCCGCCGCAGGCAGCAAAAGCAAATACCATTACGGCGGCAAGGAGAAGTGCGAGAATTTTTTTCATGTTTTTTTCCTCCTGAGATATGTGTTGTTTTTTTGCACAGTTTTCTAACCGAAACCGTGACTTTCTTAATATAAAAATACCGCATAACGGCCGATTTGTCAAGTGAAAAAGCAAAATTAACAATTCAAAAATTCGGGCAATTTATTATAAATGTTTACATTTTATTAATATTTAAGGGTGACAGAAACAAAAAAATGTGATATAATCATCTACAGTATATAATGGAGGACTGTGCAGTATGTCGCTTAAAAAGTTTGTTTCCTGGAATGTCAACGGAATCAGAGCTTGCCTTTCAAAGGGTTTTTATCAGAGCTTTGCTTCCCTTGATGCCGATATTTTCTGCTTGCAGGAAACAAAGGTTCAGCAGGGTCAGACGGAGCTTGATCTCTCGGGCTATCATCAGTTCTGGAACTACGCCGAGAAAAAAGGCTATTCCGGCACGGCAATTTTCACAAAGGAAGAACCGCTTTCGGTTTCATACGGTCTCGGCATTCCCGAGCATGACACCGAGGGCAGAGTCATAACCCTTGAATTTGAAAATTATTATTTTATCACGGTCTATGTTCCCAATTCCCGTGACGGCCTTGTTCGCCTTGACTACCGCATGGAGTGGGAGGACGCTTTCAGAGAATATATCTGCCGCCTTGACGAGAAAAAGCCCGTCATTTTCTGCGGCGATCTGAATGTTGCTCACAAAGAAATCGACCTTAAAAATCCCAAAACCAACCGCAAAAATCCCGGTTTTACTGACGAAGAAAGAGCAAAATTCTCCGATATGCTCGAAAGCGGCTTCATTGATTCTTTCCGCTTCTTTTATCCCGACCTTGAAAATGTTTACAGCTGGTGGTCATACCGTTTTTCGGCAAGGGCAAAGAACGCAGGCTGGAGAATCGATTATTTTATCGTTTCCGAAAAGCTCCGTGATAATCTCCGGGGCGCAAAAATCCACAATGAAATCTTCGGCTCGGACCATTGCCCGGTCGAGCTTGAAATAGAGCTGTAATATAAGGAGGAAACAGGCTTTGAATTCAAAAGGACTGAAAATTCTGACGGGCGTGCTCGCCGCCGTTGCAGTTATCAGCGCAGCGGTGTTTCTGTTTTCAAGAAGCGGAGACGAAGCTCCGCTGACCCCCAAAGAGCCTTTGCCGATGGCTTATTCCTATGAAAACAGCGAATACACGAAAGCTCTCTCCGTCAAGGGCGCAAACGGTGAAATCTATCTGCCCGCAGGCGTTGAAAATGTTTATTTTACCGCTTCTCTGAGCGGAGAAATCAATTTTTATGAATATTCGGGCGGCTCGATGATTCCGTCCTCCGCTGAAAAAAAGCAGATAAAAACGAATCTCAAAGCAACCTACGAAACCATACCCGTAACGGTAAATTATATTGAAAAGGGCGGCAAAATATGCGGCTTCGGCGTTTTCACCTCGGACATGAGCGCCGATGTTGATGTTTATGCCTATGCCTTTGTCAAGCTCACCGAAAAGCCCTCTGGCTACGGCGACGGCTATCTTCTGCTTGCAGATTTTGACAAGGATAATTTCTATAAAGCAGATAAAATCTATTCCGAAATCTACAATTTCAACCTTTCAAACGGTTCAGCTTCAACCTATGTTTCAAACAACACCCGCCTTATCGACAAAAACGGCTCATTCAGGCAGGATTGGACTATGCTGACCGATGATTTTATCGCAAATCTCGGCGGAAAGAAATATTTCATTTCCTCACGGTATTATAATCAAAGCGAAAAAGGTAAAAGAGCCGATATTATGGTTCTCTCGAACGCCTACCGCCCCGAAATCGTCGTTGAGGATATCCTCGGTCTGTGGTTCGTCAGCGATTCAAACGGAATGCATTATCTCAGAAAGACCGACAGCGGCTTTGCGAACATTCTCAATAACGGCAAGGAAGAAAAGGTTTTAACCGAATTTGAGGGCGACCTTTTTGCCGATTATCTTCAATGCGGCAAATACATTATAAATAAAAAGAGCCTGCTTATGACCGACCTTTTGACGGGTGCGGCGCAGACTCTTAAAGATATCGATATTTCTTCGGCTGATGTATTTTCGCTAAGCCCCGACGGCAGCAAGGCGGTTTTTGCTTCGTTCGGCGAAGCGAATTCCCTCGGCACTCCCGTTCAGAGCATAATCTACTGCACGGCTGACGGCTCGGCAGAGCCCGTCAGCTTCAGCGAACCGATGCTTTTCTGCGAAAGCTCGGGCTTTGTCTGGCTTGACAATTCAACCGTTATGAGCGTCAGACCTCTTTCGGGCGACGGCTCGTCGGCAGGCTCTGTTGCTTACACTTACGGAGCGACGGCTCAATAAATCAAACGCTTTCGGCTCTGAAATCAACCGTCAGCTCCTCGTTGGCGGTTCTGAGCTGAGTATATTTAACCCCGGCGCTGTCAAACATGCGCTTTGACGCCTTTGTTCCGACGGAATCGGCGTATTTATCCGAAAGATAAATAACCTCTTTGATTCCGCATTGGATTATCGCCTTGGCGCACTCGTTGCAGGGGAAAAGCGCAACATAAATCTTGCAGCCTTCAAGGCTTGAGCCGCCGTTGTTGAGAATGGCGTTAAGCTCCGCATGGCAGACATAGGGATATTTCGTCTCAAACTCGTCGCCCGTGCGCTCCCACGGAAAATCATCGTCACTGCATCCCCTGGGGAAGCCGTTGTAGCCGACCGACATGATTTTGTTGCGGTTGTTGACAATGCATGCGCCGACCCTTGTGTTGGGGTCTTTGCTGCGGTAGGCTGAAAGAATGGCAATGCCCATGAAATATTCGTCCCACGAAATATAATCTTCTCTTTTCGGCATGATTCCGTTCTCCTTTTGATTTTTTTCAATTCTACCATAATCGGCGGTCAAAAAGCAATATCAAGATTTCACTTTGCAAAAATCTTTTGTAAATATCTTTATCAATATAAATTTTCAGAGGTGTATTATGGGTTTTCTGACAAAAATTTTCGGCGACTATTCAAAAAAAGAGGTCAAGAGAGTTCGCCCGCTCTGTGACAAGGTTCTCAGCCTTGAAGATGAGTATTCTAAGCTGACCGATGAACAGCTTCAGGCAAAAACTCCCGAATTCAAAAAGAGACTTGCCGAGGGCGAAACGCTCGACGACCTTCTTCCCGAGGCTTTTGCCGCCTGCCGTGAGGCTTCGTGGCGTGTTCTCGGCTTAAAGCATTTCCCCGTTCAGATTATCGGCGGCATTATTCTTCATCAGGGAAGAATTGCCGAAATGAAAACGGGCGAGGGCAAAACGCTTGTTGCAACCCTCCCCGCATATCTTAACGCTCTTTCGGGCAACGGCGTTCACATCGTTACGGTCAACGATTATCTTGCCCGCCGAGACAGCGAATGGATGGGCAAGGTTTACCGCTTCATGGGCTTGACGGTCGGCCTTATCATTCACGAAAAAGAGAATCCCGAGCGCAAGGAAGCATATCTTGCCGACATCACTTACGGCACCAACAATGAAATGGGCTTCGACTACCTGAGAGACAACATGGTTGTTTATAAGGAACACAAGGTTCAGCGTGGCCATAATTTTGCCATTGTCGATGAGGTTGACTCAATTCTTATCGATGAAGCGAGAACTCCGCTTATCATTTCGGGCAGAGGCGAAAAATCGACCGACCTTTATAAGCTTGCAGACCGCTTCGCAAAGGGTCTGAAATGCACGAGAATAAAGGAAGTCAATTCCAAAGAGAATGTTGAAGATCTGGTTGACGACGACTGCGATTATGTTGTTGACGAAAAAGCCAAGACCGCAACTCTGACCAAGAGCGGCGTTGAAAAGGCTGAGAAATTCTTCAACCTTGAAAATCTCATGGATCCCGACAACATGACAATTCAGCATCATATCAACCAGGCTATCAAGGCAAACGGCGTTATGAAGCGTGATGTTGACTATGTTGTTAAAGATAACGAGGTTCTTATCGTTGACGAATTCACGGGCAGAATCATGCTCGGCAGAAGATATAACGAGGGTCTGCATCAGGCGATTGAGGCAAAGGAAAATGTCAATGTTGAGCATGAGAGCAAAACTCTTGCCACAATCACATTCCAGAATTATTTCCGTCTTTACAAAAAGCTTTCCGGTATGACCGGTACGGCAATGACCGAGAGCGACGAATTCAATCAGATTTATAATCTTGATGTTGTTGAAATCCCCACCAACAAGCCGATGATAAGAAACGACATGCCCGATGTTGTCTATAAAACCGAAAGAGCAAAATATCTTGCCGTTATTCAGACTATTGAGGAATGTCACGCCAAGGGTCAGCCCGTTCTTGTGGGCACGGTTTCAATCGAAAAATCCGAGCTTCTCAGCTCCCTGCTCAAACGCAAGGGCATAAAGCACGAGGTCTTGAACGCCAAATACCACGAAAAAGAAGCCGAAATCGTTGCTCAGGCGGGCAAAGAGAACGCCGTCACCATAGCAACCAACATGGCGGGCCGTGGTACCGATATCAAGCTCGGCGGTAACGCAGAATATCTTGCAAAATCCGAGCTTCGCAAAAAGGGCTACCCCGAGGAGCTTATCGCAGAAGCGACGGGCTTTGCCGAAACCGACAATGAGGATATCCTCAAAGCGAGAGCCGAATATTCCGCTCTCGAAAAGAAATATGACGAGCAGATTGCTCCCGAGGCGGAGAGAGTCCGTGCGGCGGGCGGCCTGTTCATAATCGGCACGGAGCGCCACGAATCAAGGCGAATCGATAACCAGCTCAGAGGCCGTGCAGGCAGACAGGGCGACCCGGGCGCAAGCCGTTTCTTCCTTTCGCTTGAAGACGATCTTATGAGACTGTTCGGCGGCGAGAGAATCACGAATGTCATGAACACCCTCAAAACTCCCGAGGATATGCCCATTGAAGCAAAGATGATTTCCAACACCATCGAAAGCGCTCAGAAGAAGATTGAGGGCAGAAACTTCGGAATCAGAAAGAGCGTTCTTCAGTATGACGATGTTATGAACCGCCAGAGAGAGCTGATTTACAGACAGCGCAATCAGGTTCTTGACGGCGAGGAGCTTAAACCCATTATTCTCAGAATGATTGAGGGCAGCATCAACGACGCCGTTGATTTCTTCTGCTCCGACCATGTTTCAAAATCCGATTGGAACATCGACGGTCTGCGTGATAAATTCAAGGGCTGGCTCACCGAGGACGGCGACTTCACAGACGGCAAATTCGACAAGGAAGAAGCCCGTGAAATGCTCCTTGAAAGAGCTAACGAGAAATACGAGGAGAGAGAAAAGCTCTTCGGCACGGATGATAACGGCGTTCCCGTTATGCGTGAGCTTGAAAAACTCATTCTTCTCCGCAATGTTGACAATCATTGGATGGATCACATTGACGCAATGGATCAGCTTCGCAGAGGAATCGGTCTGAGAGCTTACGGTCAGACCGACCCCGTTGTTGCTTACAGAAACATCGGTTCGGAGATGTTCGACGGCATGAACGAAGCCATCAGAGAGGATACCGCAAGGCAGATTCTGACCGTTATGATTAAGAGTCAGGAGGAAACCAAGCGTGAGCAGGCGGCGAAGATAACCGCCACGAGCGGAGCAACCGACGGCACGGACAAGAAACAGCCCGTCAGAAAGAAAGAAAAGGTTAAGCCCAACGATCCCTGCCCCTGCGGAAGCGGCAAGAAATATAAGAATTGCTGCGGCGATGTCAGAAAACAGTAAAAAAATTAACCGAGGCGGATGCAACAGAGCGTCCGTCTCGGATTTTTTATGCATTGAGTTTTGCTTTTGAATGAGCCTTGTTCAGAGCAATCGCACCCCAAATGCTCGATTCAAGCATTTTTCAGAATGATTTTACGATATTAATAAGTATATTCGCAGACCTCTTTGATTTTTCTTTGGAGCGCAAGAAAATCTTCAAGAGCGTCGGGTTTCTGATTAGGATTTCTCAGCAGAGCGGCGGGATGAAAGGTTCCCATGAACAGGATTCCGCCCTTTTCAATAAATTCTCCGTGCTGTTTCGTGACCTTGAAATCCTTTGAAATGAGCCTTTGAGCCGAAATTCTGCCCAAACAGACTATGATTTTCGGCTTTATCAGCCTTGTTTGCTCCCTGAGCCAATCAATGCAGCAGTCCTGCTCCTCGGGGAGCGGGTCTCTGTTCTTGGGCGGTCTGCATTTTACCATATTCGCAATATAAATGTTCTTTTTGCGGTCAAGCTCGATTGCTTCAAGATATTTGTCAAGCAGTTTTCCGCCTCTGCCGACAAAGGGCTCGCCCTGCAAATCCTCGTTTTCGCCCGGACCCTCGCCGACAAACATTACCTCGGCGTTTTCGTTGCCGACCCCGAAAACAAGATTTGTTCTTGTTTCGCAAAGTCCGCATTTTCTGCATTGCATACAGTCGTTTTTGAGCTGTTCCCAATTATCATACATTTCCGCTCTCACCTCGGTTTTTGAATATTTCTTTTGATTTTTCGGCATCGGTTCTTATCTGCTTGCCGAGATCCTCCATTGAATCAAAGCGAATTTCGCTTCTGATAAACTGCAAAAGCCTGACCTCGACCATCTGCCCGTAAAGATTGCCTTCAAAGCCCAGAATACAGGTTTCACTTCGGTAATCCTCATTTTCAAACGACGGGCGCAGACCTATATTGGTGACTGACGGATAGATTTTGCCGTCAAGCACCGTCATTGAAGCATAAACGCCCCTTTTCGGGTGAATGAAGCCGGGTTCAAAGTGCTGATTTATCGTCGGAGCGCCCATGAGCCGACCTCTGTGGTCGCCGTCGGAAACAATCAGCCGATATCTGAATTCCCTGCCGAGCATGGAATTGGCAAGCGGAATGTCTCCGCTTTCAATCGCTCTGCGGATTCTCGTTGAGCTGATGGGGCTTCCGTCAAAATCAATCGGGGGAGCGATTTCAAGCTCCAGGCCGTATTCGGCGCAAAGCTTGCTCAGAACATTGCAGCCGCCCTCGTTGCCCTTGCCGAAACGGTAGTTCCAGCCGCAGCAAACGCCGCCCGCATTCAGCCTGCCAATAAGAATTTTCTCAAAAAACTCCCGACATGACATGTCTTTTATTTCTTTAAATGAAATAATATACTTTTCCACTCCGATTTCGTCAAGAAGCTCGTCACGGATTTCATTCTGCATAATCTTTGCGGGAGCATTGTTCATTATCGTGAGCATCGGGTGAGAATCGAAAAGAAGCGTAAGCGGAGAAAGCCCGCACTTTTTTTGCAAATCAAAAGCGCAGGCTATAACCGACATATGTCCTCTGTGCAAGCCGTCAAAGCTGCCGAGAGTGACGGCCTTTTTCGTTTCGGAACCCATTTATACCCCTTAATCAGTTTTTCCTGAATTGCATTTTCATGCGCTGTTCCTTTGAAAGAATGCGCTTGCGAAGTCTGAGCGAGGTCGGAGTAACCTCCAGCAGTTCATCATCCTTGATGAATTCCATGCACTGTTCAAGGCTCAGAACGCTGTGAGGAACAAGGCGGAGAGCGTCATCCGAGCCTGAAGCACGGGTATTGGTCAGGTGCTTCTGCTTGCAGACATTGCAGACGATATCTTCATTCTTGGCACATTCGCCGACTATCATGCCCTCATAGACCTCAACGCCTGCGGGGATAAAGAGGCGGCCTCTGTCCTGAGTATTGAAAAGACCGTATGCGCTGCTGACTCCCGTTTCGTGAGCAACGATTGAACCTCTCTCACGGGTCTGAATATCGCCTTTATAGGGAGCGTAGCCGTCAAAGAGCTGGTTCATGATGCCGTTGCCGTTGGTGTCGGTCATGAACTCGGAGCGGTAGCCGATAAGACCTCTTGACGGGATTTTGAATTCAAGATGGGTTGAGCCGCCCTCACGGGAGCCCATATTTTCAAGCTCACCCTTGCGGGCGCCCAATTTTTCAATAACTGCGCCGACATACTGCTCGGGAACCTCAACGATAAGCAGTTCCATGGGTTCGAGAAGCTGACCGTCTTTTTCTTTATAAATAACCTTCGGGCGTGAAACCTGGAATTCATAGCCCTGACGGCGCATTGTTTCGATAAGAATTGAAAGGTGAAGCTCGCCCCTGCCCGAAACCTTGAAAGTATCGGTCGAATCGGTTTCTTCAACTCTCATGCTGACATTTGTTTCAACTTCCTTGAAAAGCCTGTCACGCAGGTTTCGTGAGGTAACGAATTTTCCCTCTCTGCCTGCAAACGGGCTGTTGTTGACGATAAAATTCATCGAAATTGTCGGCTCATCAATCTTGATGAACGGCAGAGCCTCAACATTTTCGGGGTCGCAGGCGGTTTCGCCGATGTTGATGCCCTCTATGCCGGAAACGCAGATTATATCGCCTGCTTCAGCCTCGTCGCACTCAACACGGCGCAGACCCTCAAACTGATAAAGCCTTGAAACATGAACATTCTGCTTTGTTCCGTCGGTTTTGCACAGAACAATCTGCTGACCCTTTTTAATTCTGCCTCTTTCAACTCTGCCAACGCCGATTCTGCCGACATAATCGTCATAATCAAGGCTTGAAAACAGAACCTGAAGCGGCTCATCGGGGTCGCCCTCGGGCGGGTCGATATGCTCAAGAACAGCGTCAAAAAGCGGCTGCATATCGCCGCTGCGGCATTCGGGGTCAAGGCTCGAATAGCCGTCCTTTGCGCTTGCATAAACAACGGGAAAATCAAGCTGATCTTCCTCTGCGCCAAGGTCTATGAACAGGTCGAGAACCTCGTCAACAACCTCTGCGGGACGGGCGTTCGGGCGGTCGATTTTATTGATGACAACAAGAACCTTTTTCTTCAGGTTAAGCGCCTTTTTCAGAACGAATCTCGTCTGAGGCATACAGCCCTCAAAGGCGTCAACGAGCAGAAGAACGCCGTCAACCATCATCAGTATGCGCTCAACCTCGCCGCCGAAATCGGCGTGACCCGGGGTGTCAACGATATTGATTTTTGTGCCTTTGTAATGAATCGAGGTGTTTTTGGAGAGAATTGTAATTCCTCTTTCACGCTCAAGGTCGTTGGAGTCCATAACTCTGTCGGCAACCTGCTCGTTTTCACGGAAAGTTCCGCTTTGTTTGAGCATTTCGTCAACGAGAGTGGTTTTGCCGTGGTCAACATGAGCGATGATAGCAACATTTCTTAAATCTTTTTTCGGGGACAAGGGAATTCACCTTTTTCTATAGTTTTTATAATAATGACCTTGCTTTTCGGCTTGGTCTTATTTTTCAATCAGAATGCCTTCTTCTTCACGCTTTGCCTGAAGCTTTTCAAGCATATCAGCCTTTTCCTTGCCCGAAATCTTATAGAAGAACATCGGAATGGAGCAGAGCAGCAGGCTGACGCCGGGAACAATCGAAACAAGGGAGAACATTGCAAAGTTCTGAGTTCTTGTCAGATCCGTTGCCGCCATGATGAAGTCGGAGGAAAGCATGTTTTCGGGCTTAATGCCGATGAACATATACATCAGAACGATTCCGCAGGTTGCAAAAGCGTTGCCGAGCTTGTTGACGAAGCCCTGGCAGGCTGAGCCGAGAGCATTGTCACGGTAGCCGGTCGTCAGCTCCATGTAGTCAAGGCAGTCGCCTATCATGGCGTAGGAGATAACATTCAGAACGCCGAGCGGAATGCATGAGATGAGAATGAACGGGATGCAGATATAAAGATTTGCGGTGAACCAGCCGATAACGGTTGTGAACATGCTGGCAACAAAGCCGAGCAGACAGGTTGTGATAACGATTTTTTTGTAGTCAAACTTCTGCATAAGCTTTGGCATAAACAGCATTGCGCCGAACATGCCGACGATTGCACAGACCTGGAATATCGTCTTGACAGCCGAAACGCTGGCGTCGATATATTCAAGACGGGTCTGAGCCGACATATCCGCAGTCAGTTCCGGGCCGATATAAAACGCATAACGGGCAACATGAACGGCGGCGGCCTGAACCATGTATCTGCCGCTCGAAAGAATGCCCATGAGGATAACAAGCATGAGGGGCTTGCACTTGAAAATTCTGCTGAGCCTTGAAGGCTCGCCCTTGACGGGCTTTTTGTCGGGAATGATTACTCTTTCCTTAACATTAAAATAGGAATTAATATAAAGAACCGTGCCTATAAGAACGGTTGCAACGGCAATAACAAGGTATTTGGTCTTATTATATGCAATACCGTCGGAAACTCCGAGGATTCCGGGCAGAATAAAGCCTGCGGCGAAGAAAAGAACCTCGGGAATTGCCGAGCCGACACCGTTTATCGTTCTTCCGAGCGAAATAACCGAGCCTCTTTCGGCGGCATCGGGTGTTAAAACATTCGGCAGGCTCCAGAACGGAACATCAGCCATGGTATAAATCATACCCCAGGCGACATAAACGATTGCGGTGTAAATCATTAACTGCTTTTTCGGCAGGTCGGGGCTGAGATACATCAGAACCGTCAGAACCGCAATGGGAATACCCGCAAAGAGAATATAAGGCTTCATTTTGCCTCTTTTTGTGGTGCGGCGGTCAACGATGATGCCCATAAGCGGGTCGTTGATTGCGTCCCAGACTCTTGCAAGCAGCATAAGCAGCAGCACAAAAATCAGAGGAAGCTGGAGAACATTTACATAATAGTCGCTGATATAGCTGGACATCATGGCATAAATCATGCCCTGCCCTCCTGCACCGAGGGCAAACATCCAGAGCTCTTTTTTGCTGAGGTATGTCTTGTTTTCCATGGAAAGCCTTCCTTTCTCATTTTGAAATTAAGGTGATGGGAGTTGAACACAATATGCCGAAAATTTGATATTACGGCGTA
>JBJEQD010000116.1:0-6076 GCA_051881575.1 Acutalibacteraceae bacterium
TAATTATGTTTATTTTAATGAAGGCAATTTTACTGCCGAATTCAGCGGAGGCAAGTCATTTGTTATTGCAAGCAACACATATTCTTATTCCGGTGAAATATCCGAAAGCGCAGGAGCATATGATGTCACTCTTGACTTTTGCGGCTTCAAGAAAGATGTTTCAATTTCAGTCTATGACCTCGGCGCAGAAATTGACCGGGTTGAAATTAATAATCTCGATGAATTGAAGAATAACAAAATAGTTGTTTATTATGACAAGGGTTATCGTTACGAAGAAGAATACGAAGCGGATATTACCGTTTATTTCAATGACGGTACGGTTTCAAAGGCAAGCTATGGCTCTTTTTCCAGATCGGAACCTTTTACGGCTCCCAACGGCAGAGAATATTATGCTTCCGTGTTTTACCAAAAGAATGGCGAGGTCGGTGACATCGTTCTTGAAATAGATGCCGCAAATTACCGTGAAACTGTCGGAACTGCGGTGCTTGTCAGAGCAGGTCTGTCGGAAAATCTTGAAATGTTCGGCATTAATTACGAAAATGAAAAGATTTCAAATCTTTGGGAGCTTTTTGAGGTTCTCACAGAGATTGAAGCAGGCACGGCAACTTTCGGCGACTTCTTCAGACTGATGTTCAGCAACAATTGGCAGCTTTTCAAGTTCTTCTTCACCGAACTTTTCGATGCAATAACATTTCCTTTTTCTATGGGCGTGCTTTGATGCCGCATGCTCGGAATATAAAATAATCATCAATCGTTTTCAAACAATCTGACTTTTAATTGGAGTGGTTTATGTTGAAAGCAAAAAACAAGTTAAGCAGCGAAACAATGGTGCAACTATTCTGGTCAATATTCTTTGTCAGCTACATTGTTTCGATAAATCCGCTTTTTGCTGAACATGACACATGGTTTCTTCTCAATACGGGAAGATATATATTGCAAAACGGTTTTCCGACCGTTGAACCGTTCACCATTCATCAGGATTTGGCGTTTATTGTTCCCCAATGGCTTTCCGCAGTCTCTTTCTGGCTCGTTTATAAATATACCGGAAGTTTGGGGCTGTGGATACTGAGGGCTTTGACGGCTTCGTTGTTTTTCTTCATATCGTATAAGCTGTGTATGCTTGTCAGCAACAAAAATCTGAATATCTCCTGCATTTTAACCTTTTTAACGGGATATGTTTATATTAGATTTTGCTCTGTTCGCCCGCAGATTTATACATCGCTTATTTTCATTCTCGAATTATATTTGCTTGAAAAACTTTCGCTGACTAAAAATGTCAGGTATGCCGTATGCTTGCCGCTTCTCTCGCTCTTGCTCATAAACTGTTCCTGCGCCATGTGGCCGATGCTTTTTGTTCTTGCGCTTCCTTATGTTGTTGAAAGCTTTCTGAAAAGCAACAAATATTTTGAAGCCGATCCCTGCCCGAAACTGTATTTGTTTATCTCTCTGGCAGTTTCTTTCTTGATGGGATTTGTCAATCCCTACGGCTTTAAGGGTATGACATATCTGCTTCGCTCATTCGGGCAGGAAGAAATAAACAATTTTGTTTTTGAAATGAAGCCGCCGACATACAGAAACTGTATCAGTATCTTAATCTTTATCGCTTTTGTTGTGCTGATATACATATTTTTTAAATGCACATACAAGCCGAGATATTTCTTTTTGACGGCGGGTACTACCGTGTTGGTTCTTATGTCAATAAGAAACTGGATTATTTTTGCAATAGCGTCAATGTTCCCCTTGGCTTTTTATCTTAAAGATTATAATATAGATTTCAAATTGGAATCCAACCCAAGGCTCAGGCGGATTTTCAAAGCGGCATTAGTCATGTTAAGCTGTGTGTTGGTTGTCGTATGTTACCGCACCGCATCAAGCTTTATAACGCTTGATTTGGAGGAGTCGGAGCCCAAAGCCGCCGTTGATTATATTCTGAGCAGCGAGGATCCCGAAACCGTTGTATTGTATACATCGATGAATGAAGGCTCATATACGGAATACCGGGGTCTTAAATCATTCGGCGATACGAGAATGGAAGTGCTCGTCAAGGAAAATAACAAGAAAAAGGATTATCTGGCAGAATGGGCAGAGCTGCAAGGCGGAGACCTGCATTATAAAAAGTTCCTTGATGAATATAACTTCACTCACATTCTGACAAGCAAGGGCAGAGATATATTATATACATATTTGCTTGAAGATTCGGATTATAAGATTGCATATGAAGATGATACATATTGTCTGTTTGTGCCTTTAAAGTAAAAGCGCAGAGAGTTCAGACGGATTAAAAACAGCAACAAAAACGGCTTGCATCGGGCGATTGCCTGATACAAGCCGTTTGGCTTATTTTTCTATTGTTAATTTCAGCAGGAGCAATTATGCCTTGCCTGCACAGCCGAGAACATTGTTCATCTTGTGCTCAACAACATCCTGAATAGCTGCTCTTGCGGGCTTGAGATACTGTCTGGGGTCGAAGTGTGTGGGGTTCTCGGCAAAGTGCTTTCTGATGGTGGCGGTAAGAGCAAGACGAAGGTCCGAGTCAACATTAATCTTGCAAACTGCCATTGAAGCTGCCTGTCTGAGCATCTCCTCGGGGATACCGATAGCGTCGGGCATGCTGCCGCCGAACTCGTTGATCATCTTAACATATTCGGGCATAACCGATGAAGCGCCGTGAAGAACGATGGGGAAGCCGGGAAGTCTCTTGCTGACTTCTTCAAGAATATCGAAACGAAGCTGGGGCTTCTGACCGGGCTTGAACTTATAAGCGCCGTGGCTTGTGCCGATAGCGATTGCAAGCGAGTCAACGCCTGTTCTCTTAACGAAATCCTCAACCTCTTCGGGCTTTGTGTAGCTCTCGTTGCCTTCTTCAACAACAACATCATCTTCAACGCCGGCAAGTGTGCCGAGCTCGCCTTCAACAACTACGCCGTGAGCGTGAGCGTATTCAACAACTTTTCTTGTAACTTCAATGTTCTCCTCGTAGGGGAATGAAGAACCATCGATCATAACCGATGTGAAACCGCCGTCAATGCACTGCTTGCAGGTTTCAAAATCGGGGCCGTGGTCAAGGTGGAGAGCGATGGGAACATCTGTATCAGCGCATGCTGCCTCTACCATCTTTGTGATGTAGTTAAGCCCGGCATAGTCTCTTGCGCCCTTTGAGCACTGAAGAATAACGGGGGCGTTAAGCTTTTTTGCTGCGCCAACGATACCCTGGATAATTTCCATGTTATTAACATTGAATGCGCCGACCGCATAGCCGCCCTTGTAGGCGTCTTCAAACATCTTTTTTGTGGTTACTAATGGCATATTTTGTCACTCCTAAAGATTTTTTTAACTGACTTTATCTATTATATCAAAAAAATGGTGTTTGTCAACCGAACAGCGGCTCGGATGACAAATTTTTTATTATTTGATATATTCTTCAACAATATATTTGGGGCGTTCCTTTGTTTCAAAATAGATTTTCCCGATATATTCGCCGATGATTCCGATTGAAAGCATCTGCAAACCGCCCACGGCAAGAATGGCGAAGATAATCGATGTCCAACCTCTGACCGTTTCACCGAGGAAATAGCGAATCAGAGAATAAAGCAGGTAAATCAGCGAGCAGATGAAAATGCCGATTCCGATAACCGTAACCATTCTAATGGGCTTCACCGAAAACGAGGTTATGCCCTCAAACGCAAAGGATATCATTTTTCTCAGCGGATATTTTGATTCACCGGCAAGGCGTTCGCCCCGTTCATAATAGACAACATCGGTCTTGTAGCCTATCTGGGGAACGATTCCTCTGAGAAAAATATTGACCTCTTTATATTGAGAAAGAGCATTCAGCGCGCGCTTGCTCATAAGGCGGTAATCGGCGTGATTATAGACGGTTTCAACGCCCAGGGCGTTCATCAGCTTATAGAATGCCTGAGCCGTGCCACGCTTGAAAGCGGAGTCTTTCTTTCTTGAAGAACGCACGCCGTAAACAATGTCACAGCCCTGAGAAAACTTTTCAAGCATTTCATCAATGGCATTGATATCGTCCTGAAGGTCGGCGTCAAGCGAAATTGCGGCGTCACACTCGTCCTTGACGGTCATAAGTCCGCAAAGCAGGGCGTTCTGATGCCCTTTGTTGTGGGCAAGCTTGATTCCTCTGAACATTCCGTCATGCTCATGGAGCGCACGGATTATTTCCCATGTCTTGTCCTCGGAACCGTCGTCAACAAACACAACCGAGCTTTCGGGAGAAATTTTTCCGTTTGAGATAAGAGAACTCATTTTGTCACGAAGCTTGTGCGCCGTGTCGGGCAGAACCTCCTGCTCGTTGTAGCAGGGAACAACCAAAAAGAGCTTCAAGCTTTTTCACCGCCTTTTTGTGATTTTTTCTTGATAAGCTTATCGATTAATTTATCTGCACCGCAGAAAACAAATTCAAACCCGAGCGCCGCCAAGGGAAGCATTACGACAAGGAACACCAAAGAATACTGAGCCTTTGCCTCAAAAATCATGTGATACATAACCGAGCCGAGCAGGAATGTCGGCAGAAGAACAGCCGTGACATCTTTCTTTTTGAGCAGATACATCAGCCCTGCAAGCACTCCGACAAGCAGAATGTTAAATTCATAATTCATTACCGCTTTAAGCGGCTTTTCGCCCTCTCCGATAACATATTCCGCTATCTTGCCTCTTTCGGAATAAGCTCCTCTGACCTGAATGTTCCAGATGCTCTGATAAGACGGCTCGTTCCATTGGCTCGCAAACTTTCTTATGAAGAAGCGGACGGCTTCGCCGGGATTGTCTGCAAAATATGAAAGGCGGTCTTTGATTGTTTCAACCGATTTTTCAGCCGCAATTTCTGCGTTTCTGCCGCTGTTTTCATAGTTTGAAACCGTGTGGCCGCCGTTGTACCAGCCCGGGCCGTTGTAAGCCTCGTTAAGACCCATCGCCGCCCAGGAAGCCATAGGAATACCGTCTCCGAAATCAATTGAACTGCGTTTTTCATAAGAAGTGATTGCCGCATTTTTGATTGACAGAGCGGAAACAATGACGAGCAAAAGGCAGATTGCGCTTTTGAGGTTTCTTTCGCCCAAAAGCCAAATCAGCCATATAATAGCCAGCGCAACAAATGCAATGGTGTAATTCATTTTGATTGAAATTGCAATGCCGATAAACAGAGCGGAAAGAATTCCGAAAACAAGCTTTTTGCTCTCTTTGAATTCATAAAACATCCAAAAAGAAAGCATGACGAACATCAGACCGGGGATGTTGCCGTAGGTGAAGGTGCAGAAAAACACGGTCGGCATGCAGAACAGCATCATTGCCGCCGCAATCTTCGGAACTACGCTTCGGCTCGACAGACGGCGGCAGATTCCGATTGCCGAAATATAGGACACGGCAAGGCAGATGACATTGACATATTGCATAACAAGAAAATTATCGCCCGTGCCGAAAATGCGGATTATTATTTCGCAGAATAAAACATATCCGAGCTGGAACGGATACCAGAAGAAATAAGGTTCTTCAAAAAAGCTCCAGTCGCCGATTGAAGCGCAGTAAGCCGCCTGACAGACGCTGTAGGAATCGTTGACGGGAACAGACTGAGCGGATGAAACAAAAATGAAGCCGAAAGCGACCGTCCAGACCGTCAGCACCGCCGTGAAAACCCATAAAGGAACTTTCTTGATGATATTTCGGAAAAGATAAAGATAAATTATCGATGCGGCGCAAATCAGAACGCCTGCAATAACATTGTCACGGTAAAAAACGATGTTTTCGGAGCAAGCATTGTTCAGGTCAACGTCGGTTGTTTTAAAAAATGCCATTGATGTTAAGCATGCCATAACTCCGAGAGTCAGCACGCAGACAACCCAAGTGCCTGCAACCGAACACCATTCGGCAAATTTATCCGCCTTTGAGCGAATGCCTGACTGCATTTTAACTCCCTCCCCGTTGGTATTTTTGGATTTTATGCTTGTAAATTATACCATAAATAAAAAGCCGGGTCAACAAAACGGGAAATTCTTAATTATTTTGTTATCTGCGTTGTAAATAGATGTGACCCATTTCGGTCAAAAAATAAAGTCAAGAT
>JBJEQD010000117.1:0-6036 GCA_051881575.1 Acutalibacteraceae bacterium
CTCCCTATATAGCAGAAGGTGTTCAGAAGCCCCGCCGCAAAGCCTGCGTCAAGAACATTTCTGTAATCAAGAGCGAACATGCTCGTTATAACATTATTAATCATTGACATCAGGCATGCAACAAGAATAAAGCAAGCCATGATTGCTACAACGCTGTGAATCTTCAATGAAAGCAGTATTCCGAAGCAGAGAACGGCGGAAATTGAAAAGAAAATCATATTCATTGCAGAATGAGAAAACATTTTCTCATGTATTTTTTTAACTACAGCCGCACCGAGAGTTGAAACAAGCGGAAGCAGGAGAGTGAGCATAATTGAGATTGACGGCGTGAAGTCAAACACTTCAAGCAATATCGACGGAACCCATGTGTTGATGCCGTCTTTTATGAAGCTTCCCGCAACTCCCGCAAGAGCGGTTGTTATAAGCGCCGCAAGAACGGGTTTGGCGATTTTGGGTTTTGACCCTTTCGGAGCGGACTGAATATCCGATTTGATAACGGACGGATTTTCATAGAGAACAAGCCACAAAGCTGATGAAACAAGAAGAATTACCGCCGCTGAATAAAATGAAGCCTGCCAGAAACCTAATTTGATTGAAAGAGCAGAAATGCCGTAAGCGGCGAATGTGCCTGCGGCAACCGTCGTGCTCATTGCGAGAATCGCTCCGGGGAGCTTTTTGTCGGATACAAAGCCGGAGATTGTTTTTATCAGAGAGCTCCAAAGGATTGACTGAAACGCACCGTTCAGAAGCCATATGTATTTCATTGCCGAAACGCTCCCAAAAAGCGGCATAAGAATATTCAGAACCGCAGAACATGCAAGAGAGATAAAAACCATGATTTTTGTGTTATATCTCTTTGAAAGAATGCCGTTAACAAGCTGACCTGCTCCGTAAGCGAAGAAAAAGCAAGAGCTGACAAGCCCTGCCTGCGCTTTTGTCGCTCCGAGGTCGGCAATAATTCCGACAATTGATGCGCTGAAATTAAGCCTGCCGACATATGCGGCGGTGTAGGCGAGCCAGCAAATAAAAATCACTTTATTTTCACTGTTCTTTTTCATGCGTAAGTGCTCCTTGTATGTTTCTGAAACCGTGCAACAGTTTAACACTTTTTTCTTTAAAAATCAATCAGTTTAAATGATAATTATTGACAAATTGTCCGTTATCAAATATAATTATATCAACTCCCGACATAAGGACTGACGGCTTTTGTCCGAGTGAAAGGTGCAGATATTGTTTTTTACGGGATAACTGCGCCTTTCGGGTGCGGTTTATTTTTTTAAGGAGGAACAATATATGGAAAGAAGAATTGCGGTTATCGGCATTATCGTTGAGAACACGGATTCCGTTGAAAAGCTGAATTCCCTGCTTCACAGCTACGGCGATTTCATCATCGGAAGAATGGGCTTGCCTTACAGAGAGCGCAACCTCAGCATTGTCAGCATTGCCGTTGACGCTTCTCAGGATACGATTTCGGAGCTTACGGGAAAAATCGGAAAGCTTGACGGAATAAGCGTAAAGACGGCTTATTCAAATAAAATTTTCAATGATTGATTTAATAGAGAAATTAGAGAATACTCATTCGCTGACTGTCGGGGAATATGAACGGCTGATTGAATCGAGAACACCCGAAACCGCTCGGATTCTTGCCGAAAAAGCGGTAAAAGCCCGAAAAGGAATATACGGAAACGATGTTTATATCAGAGGGCTTGTCGAGGTCGGTAATATCTGCAAAAATGACTGCATTTATTGCGGAATAAGGCGTAGCAATAAAAAGTGCGAGCGTTACAGACTGAATGCGGAGCAGATTCTTGACTGTTGCCGTGAGGGTTATTCGCTCGGCTTCCGCACCTTTGTTTTTCAAGGCGGAGAAGATTCATATTTCAGCGATGATTTCCTTTGCGGATTGATTAAAAGCGTTAAATCCGAATGTCCCGGAAGCGCAGTAACGCTTTCTCTCGGTGAACGCAGTTTTGAAAGCTTTAAAACATTATTTGACGCAGGAGCGGACAGATATCTGTTACGCCATGAAACGGCAAATAAAACGCACTATGAAAAGCTTCATCCTCCTGAAATGTCATTTGATAACCGCATGGAATGTCTGAATAATCTTAAAAAAATCGGTTTTCAAACCGGCTGTGGCTTTATGGTCGGTTCACCGTTTCAGACGGTCAGAAATCTTGCCGAGGATTTGAAATTCATTGAAGAATTCAAGCCGCAGATGTGCGGTATCGGCCCGTTTATTCCTCACCGTGACACTCCATTTGCCTCTTATTCGGCGGGTACTGCCGAGCTGACTTGCTTTTTACTTTCGGTCATCCGACTGATATCTCCGTCAATTTTGCTCCCGTCAACCACCGCTCTCGGTACGGTATTGCCCAACGGCAGAGAGCTCGGTATCCTTTCGGGCGCAAATGTTGTTATGCCGAATTTGTCACCGAATGAAGTCAGAAGCAAATATGAGCTTTATAACAACAAGCTTTCAAGCGGAGCGGAAGCGGCGACAAACAAGCGTGAGCTTGAAGAAAGAATGAATAATATCGGTTACAGAATCGTCTCCGACAGGGGCGATTATAAAAATATCTGACGAGGAAGAAATAATCTGACTCCAAGAAAGGACAATTAAAAATGGCAATTTATAACCCGAAATCACTCAAAGCGGAAGAATTTATCAATAACGAGGAAATTCTTGAAACCCTTGAATATGCCGAAAAGAATAAGAACAATATTCCGCTTATCGACAGTATTCTTGAAAAAGCAAAGCCCGTTAAAACCGCTCAGGGAACTGTCTGCAAGGGCTTGACCCACAGAGAAGCGGCGGTTCTGCTTGCATGCGAAATCCCCGAAAAGGTTGAAGAAATGTATCGCCTTGCGGAGGAAATCAAGCTTGCGTTTTACGGCAACAGAATTGTTATGTTTGCTCCGCTTTATCTCTCAAATTATTGCGTTAACGGCTGTGTTTACTGCCCTTATCATTATAAAAACAAGCATATTGCCCGCAAAAAGCTGACTCAGGAAGAGGTTGCAAAGGAAGTTATTGCGCTTCAGGATATGGGTCACAAACGCCTTGCGATTGAAGCGGGAGAAGACCCTGTCAATAATCCTATTGAATATATCCTCGAATGTATTAAGACTATCTACAGCATAAATCACAAGAACGGCGCAATCAGGAGAGTTAATGTCAACATTGCCGCAACCACGGTTGAAAACTACCGCAAATTAAAGGACGCAGGCATCGGAACATATATCCTGTTTCAGGAAACATATCATAAAGAAAGCTATCTGAAGCTTCATCCGACAGGGCCGAAGCATGATTATGATTATCATACCGAGGCGATGGACAGAGCCATGGAGGGCGGCATTGACGATGTCGGTCTCGGCGTTCTGTTCGGACTTGAACTCTATAAATATGAATTTGTCGGTTTGCTTATGCACGCCGAGCATCTTGAAGCCGTTCACGGCGTAGGCCCTCACACAATCAGCGTTCCGAGAATAAAGAGAGCGGACGACATTGACCCGTCTGCATTCGATAACGGAATTTCGGACGAAACTTTTGCTAAGATAACAGCTTGCATCAGAATCGCCGTTCCGTATACAGGCATGATTATTTCCACAAGAGAATCTCAGCAGGTTCGTGAAAAGGTTATCGGTCTCGGCGTTTCGCAGATAAGCGGTGCTTCAAGAACCTCGGTCGGCGGTTATTCGGAGGAGGAGAGACCCCATGATTCCGAGCAGTTCGATGTCTCCGACCAAAGAACGCTTGACGAGGTTGTCAGATGGCTCATGGAGCTTGGCTATATTCCGTCATTCTGCACCGCATGTTACCGTGAGGGCAGAACGGGCGACAGATTTATGAACCTTTGCAAGAGCGGTCAGATTCTGAACTGCTGTCATCCCAACGCATTGATGACCTTGACCGAATACCTTGAAGATTATGCGAGTGAGGAAACAAAGAAAATCGGATATAAGCTTATCGATGATGAGCTTAAAAAGATTCCCGGCGAAAAGGTCAGAAGCATTGCGGAGCAAAATATCAGGGATATCAAAGCTTCAAACCGCAGGGATTTTAGATTTTAAGGAGGATTCGGAATGGGACTTAATGATACTGTATCGGCCGAAAGAGTGCATATCGGCTTTTTCGGCATGAGAAATGCGGGTAAATCAAGCGTTGTCAACGCAGTCACGGGTCAGAAGCTTTCGCTCGTTTCCGATGTTAAGGGAACGACCACCGATCCCGTCAAAAAGGCTATGGAGCTTCTGCCGCTCGGTCCTGTTGTTATAATCGACACTCCGGGCATTGACGACGAGGGCGAGCTTGGAGAAATGAGAGTAAAGAGAGCGAAGCAGGCAATGAATCTTTGCGACATTGCCGTGCTTGTGGTTGACGGCGAAAAGGGGCTTCAAAGCTCGGATAACGAGCTTATCTCAGCCTTTGAAGCACGCAAAATCAGCTATATTATTGCTTATAACAAAGCCGATTTGCTTGAAAACATTCCCGACTGCAAAGAAAATGAAATCTATGTCAGCGCAAAGAGCGGCAAAGGAATTTTTGAACTTAAAGAAATGATGGCAAGATCGGCGAAAGGGTGGGAGAGCGGCAGAAAAATCGTTTCCGACCTGATTGAGCCGAACGACCTTGTGGTTTTGGTTGTTCCGATCGATTCCGCCGCTCCCAAGGGCAGACTTATTCTGCCTCAGCAGCAGGTTATCCGTGACGTGCTTGAAAGCGGAGCCGCCGCCGTAGTAACAAGAGAAACCGAGCTTAAAGAAACTCTTGAATCTCTCGGCAAAAAGCCTAAAATTGTTATCACCGATTCGCAGGCGTTTGGCGTGGTTTCAAAAATCGTTCCCGAGGACATTCCGCTGACCTCATTTTCAATTCTGTTTGTACGCTACAAAGGCGGGCTTGAATCGGCGGTTCACGGTGCGGCGGCGCTTGATAAGCTGAAAGACGGCGATAAAGTTCTGATTTCGGAGGGCTGTACTCATCACAGGCAATGCGAGGATATAGGAACGGTCAAAATGCCGAAATGGATAAAAGCCTATACGGGAAAAGACCTGCAATTTGAATTCACATCGGGAACGGAATTTCCCGAGGAAATTTCCGAATATTCACTCATTGTTCATTGCGGAGCGTGCATGCTCAATGACCGTGAAATGAAATATCGCCGTACATTTGCGGATTCAAACGGCGTTCCCATGACGAATTACGGCATTGCAATTGCCTATATGAATGGCATACTCAAACGCAGTCTTGCTCCGTTTCCCGATATCCTTGAAATGCTGAATAAATAATAAATCGCCTCGGTTGCAACCAAGCAATCGGGGCAATTATTTTCTGCATATAACAAAATATAAAAAATCATCTCACAAAATGAAAAAAAGACTTGATTTTTTTATGAGCGTCATATATAATATATAAGCATTTGATTTGCAGATACGGAGAGTTGTCCGAGCTGGTCGAAGGAGCACGATTGGAAATCGTGTAACGGGCTATCACCTGTTCGAGGGTTCGAATCCCTTGCTCTCCGCCAGATAAATAGGGTAAAGTAACGAAAGTTGCTTTACCCTGTTTATTTTACAACAAAGGGATTCGAAGGACGAGCGGCACAGAGCAACGCTCCGATTGCGAAGCAATATCTCATTTAAGTAACCCCATAGAAGTAATGGCTTCTGTGGGGCTTTTATTTATGCTTTCAGCACAAAATAATAATATTATAATTCAATTTTAACGACGATATACGATGACAAACCGGGGATTAATATAACTGAGGTTGTCAAAATCATCCGTTATTTTCGGCAAGTTGATATTTTCCTAAATAAAATATAACTAAGGGTTGATTTTTAAATTTTTAAGTGATAAAATAGAATTGCGACACAATTATATATGTACCATAATGCAAAGTGTGTATTTTTATCCTTTGATAAAAATGCAGGCTTCATTTTCGCATACTTTGTTTATGGTACGAAAAATTGTGTCGCAGCAATTGGAGCTATGTATTTTTTGTGCGTAGCTTCGGCTGCGCACTTTTTTATTTT
>JBJEQD010000118.1:0-6012 GCA_051881575.1 Acutalibacteraceae bacterium
ATTAACCGCCGAGATACGCCTTTCGGATTTCATCGCTCTGAGCAAGCTCCTCGCCCGTTCCCGAGAGAGTAATCTTGCCGGTTTCGAGAACATAAGCTCTGTCGGCAACCGAAAGCGCCATCTGAGCGTTCTGCTCAACAAGAAGAATCGTTGTTCCGTCCTTATGGAGCGATTTGATGATTTCAAAAATCTGCTCAACAAGAATCGGAGCAAGACCCATAGAGGGTTCATCAAGCATCAGAAGCTGAGGTCTGCTCATAAGAGCTCTGCCCATTGCCAGCATCTGCTGTTCGCCGCCCGAAAGCGTGCCCGCAGTCTGCTTGCGGCGTTCCTTAAGCCTCGGGAACTGCTCATAAACCTTTGCAAGGTCCTCGCTGACGCCCTTGCCGCCACGGGTGTAGGCGCCCATTTCAAGGTTTTCCTCAACGCTCATCTGGAGGAATATTCTTCTGCCCTCCGGAACATGAGCAAGACCCCGCTCTACTATTTTATGAGGGGCAACGGTCGAAATGTTCTTGTCAAGGAAATTTATCGAGCCGGTCTTTGAGCGAAGCAGACCCGAAACGGTTTTAAGAATCGTGCTCTTGCCTGCGCCGTTTGCGCCGATAAGAGTGACTATCTCGCCCTGCTTAACCTCAAAAGAAACGCCCTTTATGGCATGGATACTGCCGTAATAAACATTGATGTCGTTAACCTTTAACATATCTGCGCCTCCTTACTTCTTGCCGAGATAGGCTTCGATAACAGCCGGGTTATTCTGAATTTCATCGGGAGTGCCCTTTGCAATAATCTTGCCGAAATTCAGAACGCAGATGCCCTCGCAAACGCCCATGACAAGGTTCATGTCATGCTCAATGAGCAGAACGGCGATTTTGAAGGTGTCTCTGATTTTGCGGATGTTATTCATAAGCTCTGCCGTTTCGGACGGGTTCATGCCTGCGGCAGGCTCGTCAAGGAGCAGAAGCTTGGGATTGGTGGCAAGCGCTCTGACAATTTCAAGCCTTCTCTGAGCGCCGTAGGGCAGAGAACCTGCCTGATTGCCCGCCATATCCTGCATATCGAAGATTGAAAGCAGTTCAATGGCTTTTTCGTGCATTTCCTTTTCTTTCTTCCAATATTTCGGAAGCCTAAGAACGCCGTTAGCCATTCCGTATTTTATCTGATTGTGCAGACCGATTTTAACATTGTCCTCAACCGAGAGGTTGCCGAAAAGCCTGATATTCTGGAATGTTCTTGCGATACCCGCCTTGTTGACCTGAACGGTGCTCAGAGCGTGGGTATCCTTGCCGTCAAGCAGAATGGTGCCGGAAGTGGGCTGATAAACCTTTGTCAAAAGGTTGAAAACAGTCGTTTTGCCTGCGCCGTTGGGGCCGATAAGACCCGCAATTTCGGTTCTGCCGATTGTGAGGTTGAAATCGTCAACGGCTTTAAGGCCGCCGAATTCGATTCCGAGGTGCCTTGCTTCAAGAATCGGAAGCTTGTTGACATCTCTTTCGGGGACTATTGAATCATGAGGAACGGGAACCATCTTGCTCATTTCGCTTCAGCCCCCTTTCTTTCTGATTTGCCGAATCTGAATTTTGATTTTATCAGATCGCCGTAGGTTTTAAGCGTATCGTTGTTGGTTATAATCATAACGAGAATCAGAACGAGAGCATAGGCAAGCATTCTGTAGTCGCCGACCTCTCTGAGCATTTCGGGCAGAACGGTGAGCATTGCCGCAGCAATAACCGAGCCGAACATGTTGCCCATGCCGCCGAGAACAACGAAAACAAGAACAAGGATTGAAGTGTTGAAATTAAACTTTGAAGCAACAACGGTTGAATAGTTGAGGCCGAAAAGTACGCCAGCACAGCCCGCAAGAGCTGCCGAGGTAACAAAAGCCATAAGCTTGTACTTAGTAATATTTATTCCCACGGATTCAGCCGCTATACGGTTATCACGAATCGACATGATAGCTCTGCCCGTTCTTGAATTGGTGAGGTTATAAACAACAAAAAGAGTGATGAGAACGAGGATAATGCCCGCCGTAAAGGTAGAAATCTTGTTTATGCCCGTAGCTCCCATCGGTCCGTTGACGATAACCTTGCCGCCCTCGCCGAGCACAAGCTTTTCTGCGGAGCCTTTGAAATGAAGCCCGCCCTCGTCAATGCCGATATAAAGGCAGTTGAGGATATCCTTGATTATTTCGCCGAAAGCAAGGGTAACAATCGCAAGATAGTCGCCCTTCAGGCGAAGAACGGGAACGCCGATAAGAACGCCGAAAATTCCGGCAACCAATGCGCCGACAATAACGGCAACAATCATTCTGATAACATCCGACTCAATGCCGTTAAAGCGCATTGTTGTTGAAACAATAACGCCCACGAATGCGCCGACGCTCATAAATCCCGCATGGCCGAGGCTCAGATCGCCGAGAATGCCGACCGTGAGGTTCAGCGAAACCGCCATGATAACATAGGCGCAAATCGGAATAAGCTGACCCTTGAGGGAGTTTGAAATCATTCCGCCGCCGATAAGAATCTGCATTACAATATAGAATGCAATAACAACGCCGTAGGAAAGAAAGCTGTTTTTGGTGAGCTTGTTTAATTTTTTCATCTGCGCCACCTCAAACTTTCTCTTTTATCTGCTTGCCGAGAAGTCCTGCGGGCTTAACGAGAAGCACGATAATAAGAACGGCAAAAACAATTGCGTTTGCAAGCTGTGTTGAAATATATGCCTTTGCGAAAATCTCGATTATGCCGAGCAGAATTCCGCCGAGCATTGCTCCGGGAATAGAGCCGATGCCGCCGAGAACCGCCGCCGTGAACGCCTTGATGCCGGGCATTGAACCGGTTGTCGGCAGAAGATTGGGATAAGCCGAGCAGAGCAGAACGCCCGCAATGGCGGCAAGAGCCGAGCCGATGGCAAAGGTCAGAGAAATCGTAACATTAACATTTATACCCATGAGCTGAGCCGCACCCTTATCCTCGGAAACGGCACGCATAGCCTTGCCCATTTTTGTTTTGCTTGTGAAAAGCGTCAGCGCAACCATGATAACGATGCAGGCGATGATGGTAACAATCGCCTCTGCCGAAATGGTCAGTCTGCCGTCGAAAAGCTTAACGGAATTCATGTTTGAAACGACGGACTTGAACGATCTCGGAGTTGAACCCCAGATAAGGAGCGCAAGGTTCTGGAGAAGATAGCTGACGCCGATTGCGGTAATAAGAACCGCAAGAGAGGGCGCCGAACGCAGCGGCTTATAGGCAAAGCGTTCGATAGTCATGCCGAGAACCGTGCAGACAACCATTGCCGCAAGAACGGAAACAATGGGAGAAAGCCCGAGGCTCTCCGTTACACAGTAGGAAATGTATGCGCCGACCATGATGACATCGCCGTGGGCAAAGTTCAGCATTTTTGCAATGCCGTAAACCATTGTGTAGCCCAAAGCAATGATGGCGTAAACGCTTCCCAAGCTGATTCCGTTAATCAGATATGAGAGAAAGCTCATTTATCACACCTCAGTTACTCGGATTCCGTGTTATTCCGCCGAAAAAAGCGGTCTGTTAAACACCGAATCCTGATTTTTATTCTGTGTCGGAAAAACTGCCGCAGAAGCTACCTCGGTAGGCTTTCCGCCGCAGAATACTGTATAAAACGGGTTCAGGAAGAAAGAGCTGCACGGGAAAAAGCGCACCTCTTTCTTCCTTAAAATCAAATTGTTATTGTCGCTTACTGAGCGTTCTTTGCGCCGACATAAACGCCGTCTTTAATAACAACAGCCATGGGGCTCTTTGAAACTTCGCCCGTTGCCTGCCATGTCATTGAACCGGTAAGACCCTCAACCTGAATCTGAGTCATAACGGGGATAAGAGCCTCGCAGATATCCTCTGCGCTCATATCGCTCGTAACGCCTGCCTTGGTGATTGCCTCATATACGGTGTATACAGCGTCATATGCGTCAGCAGCAAACTGGTTGGGGATTTCCTTGTAGAGCTCCTGATACTTTGTAACGAAGCTTACGGTTGCATCGTCTGTTCCGTCAGCTGAGAACGGAGTAAGGAGGTAAACGCCCTCTGCAAGTGAGGTGTCGAAGCCCTCGATGCCGAGAATGCCGTCCATACCGTCAACGCCGAAGAACTTGGGAGCATAACCCATAGCGTCAGCCTGCTTGAGGATAAGAGAAGCGGGAGTGAAGTAGATGGGGAGGAATACGAGGTCAGCGCCTGCCTTCTGAGCTTCGCTGAGCTGAACGCTGAAGTCGTTCTCTGTGTCGGTTGTGAAAGTGCCGGTGTAAACAATCTCAACGCCCTTTACTGCTGCCTCGGCGGTGAACTTGTTGTAGATACCGGTTGAATATGCGTCATCGTTCTTGTAGATAACGGCAACCTTGGTTGCAAGAGCGTTCTCTGCAATGTAGTCAGCGGAAGCAACACCCTGGTTGGGGTCGGTGAAGCAAACCTGGAAAACATTGTCCTTGTCATTGATAACATCGAGAGAAGATGCTGACGGAGTGATTTCAAAGATTCTGTCGCTGTAGCTTTCGGAAGCAACAGCAATGCAGGGAGTGGTTGTTACCGAACCGATAAGAACCTGCATGCCCCAGTCCTTGAGCTTGTTGTAAGCATTAACTGATTTCTCAGCGTCATGCTCATCGTCTTCAAACTGCATCTCGAACTGAATACCGCCCTTGGCGTTGATTTCGTCGATAGCAATCTGAGCGCCGTTCTTAACAGCTACGCCGTAGGTTGCAGCGCCGCCGGTAAGAGGGCCAATGCCGCCGATCTTGATTGTGCCGCTTGCAGCAGCGCCTGTATTGTCAGCGCTCGGAGCAGCAGTTGTTGTCTCGCCGTCGGTCTTGCCGCCGCAGGCAGCAAACATGGTCAGCATCATAAGAGCTGCCATTACGAGAGCCAGAAACTTTTTCATGGTGAAAACTTCCTTCCTTTGCCTTAAAGGCATTTTTTATGAAATTAAAATATATAAAGGCGGTCTCGCCGGAAAAACGAAACCGCCTGAATATCAAAAGCGATAATCAAATAGCGACTGCTTTTCCCGCCCTCGGAGCTGAAGCAACGGTCAATACTATTTCGTTCACTAAAACCCCGCTTAGAAAAGCAAAAAGGGACACCCTGCCGGTGTCCTGATTCAAAAAGGGCTTATAAGAAGAAGTGCACGCTGTCTGAGCCGCCGTGTTTTCACAAGCAGCCTTGGTCTTTGCAAATTCCGCATTATAAGCAAAGCCTGACATAGCCCTTCTTCTCCTTTCCCTCTTTCACAAGACACTTAGCACAAGTTCTCTCATTGATAATAAGTTTAATTGCACAGAGCAAAAAAGTCAATGTGCAAAAGTAATATGATTTTGTCATTTTTATAAAGCCGTTATCATCATATTAAACAAAATACAGCCAAAATTTTTGTCATTTTGGCGAAAAAATCCATTTAAAATTCGATTTTCGCAAATCCTCTTATAATATAATAAATATTTATTATATATTATGCTTTATTCCATGCGGCGGTGAAGGCAAAATTTTCTCAGGGAGTTGACAACTCAAAGTTATTTGCGTATAATATAGGTGTGGCATTACCGTATAGACGGCTACGCCCTCAAGACATAGTTAAGAATTAACCGCCGTCTTTTGGAGAGAGCTGGCGGTTATTTCTTTTTTATTGCAATTATGTAACCTGTTGCGAGTATTATAATAATAGCAAGCATTGCAAGATATTCCATATGCAACACCCCCATTACTGAGGGCAAGATTGTAACCGCCTACCGTTCAGGTAATGCCACGAGGAAAGAATAGCACATCACGGCGCATTTTGTCAATATTTATTCTTTGTGCAAAAAAACTTCGCAAAGAGTTGACAACGCAGAGATATTTGCTTATAATATAGGTGTGGCATTACCGTATAGACGGTTACGCCCTCATGTTAAGTGATTAAAGATTTAACCGCCTAAGTTTGGACGCTGGGGCGGTTATTTCTTTTTTATTGCAATTATGTAACCTGTTGCGAGTATTATAATAA
>JBJEQD010000119.1:0-1612 GCA_051881575.1 Acutalibacteraceae bacterium
ATTTTTGCGACAGCAAAAACTTCATGTGCCGCAGGCACACTTCATTTCTTCATTTAATTTAGGTCGGGCGACCACGCAGGGTCGCCCCTACCTTCATATGCCGCAGGCATACTTCATTCTTCATTCAATCACAAAAACGGCCTGCATCGTTGACCGATGCAAGCCGTTAAACTTTTGTTGCTATATCAAATTCCGTTTTCAAGGAAATACTGCATAACGCTGTTGGAAACCGTTGATGCAACGCCCGAGCCGTAGCCTGCGTTTTCGGCAATGCAGACAACCGCAAGCGGCAGATCGTCTCTCTGTGAATAGCCCGCAAACCATGAATGGCTTTTTGCGCCGTCAACCTGCGCCGTTCCCGTTTTGCCGCACATCTGAAGATTTTCAAATTTCCAATCGCCGTATTTATCAACAACATTTGAGCGAAGCAGGGCGTCAAGCTTTGCGGCGGTGTCGGGATTCATTTTGACCGTAACCGAGGGAATTCTGCCCACAATCTGAGAAAAAGTGCCAAGAGAGCGGATTCTGTCGGGAGCGTAGCCCTCTCCGCCGTTTGCAATTGCGCCCATTATGCTCAGAAAGTGAGCAGGGTTGACATAGGTTGTCGATTGACCGATGCCCGCCCAGCCAAGCTCGGCTTTGCTCTCGGTCGAGGGAGAAAATCTGCTCTTTGTCAGGCGGATTTCCTTAGCGTAAAGCTGAGTGTTGAAGCCGAGGGATTCCGCAGTTGCTTTGAGCTTGTCAGCGCCGAGCTGAAGCGAAATTGCGGCAAAAGCACAGTTGCAGGATTCATTCATCGCCTGCTGAAAATTGACCGTGCCGTGAACGCCGTTGCAGATAACCTTGCCGTCGCCCGTTTCGTATTCTCCGTCACATTCAAAGGTCTGCGAATAGATATCGGGGATATTTTCAATGGCGCAGGCGGCAGTCACGATTTTCATAATCGAGCCGGGAGTGTAAATTCCCGAAACTACCTTATCGAGAAATACGCCGTCATATTTTTCGTTCGTGAGCAAGTCCGAAGGCTTGTTTTCAATGTCATAAGTCGGCTTTGAAACGCTGCAAAGCAATTCGCCCGTTTTGTAGTTATATACGGCAACGGCTCCGTTATAGCTGCCGAAAGCCTTGTAGGCAATCCTGTTCGCCTCTGCATCGATGTTGAGGGTGATATCTGTTCCCGTTCCGCTCTGCTTGAGCTTATAGATGCCCTCAATCCGACTGTAGCCCGAAAGAGTGTCTCTGAAAAGGTAATGTGTGCCCGTTGAGATATATCCCGCCGTGTCGCCGACAACATGAAGCACGGATTTCCTCATGTTTTCGCCCTTTGCGAATATTCTTTCGTTATCGGAGCTTTCAGCAAGCACAACTCCGTTTTTGTCATAAATGGTGCCCGCATTGACTATCGTTCCGCCCGAATAGATGTGGCGGTTCGCCTTATTCGACGCCCAAGCAGGGCCGTTGAGCATAAGGCTGACAACGAATATCACTATTCCCGCAAGAAATGAAAGAATCAGCGCATATATAATTGCGGCTCTTTTTGCGGTTATTCTCATTTGCTCACTCCTCGTATAATAAAGTAGTAGTTATTAAAGTCCCTCTCCAAGGACTGTAT
>JBJEQD010000120.1:0-1586 GCA_051881575.1 Acutalibacteraceae bacterium
ACGAGAATCGAACTCGTGTTACCGCCGTGAAAGGGCGGTGTCTTGACCGCTTGACCACCGGGCCTTATATGGTAGCGGCAGTTGGATTTGAACCCACGACCTACCGGGTATGAACCGGTTGCTCTAGCCTCTGAGCTATGCCGCCATATGCGCCTTCTGAAAAGGCTTGTTTATTATATTATATTACCGACAATTTGTCAACCTTTTTTTGAAAAATATTTAATATTCTTGTAACAATAATTAATTTTCGTCCGATTGCATTTTTAAATAACCTTTGATATAATAAAAGAAAAGGGGGCATAAATGTGAAAAAGAGAAATAAAGCTTTGACCGGCGCAGTTGCTGCCGGAGCATTGGGATTAGCGTCTCTCGGAGCAGTCGGCTATAAGAGCGCCTGCGTTTCCAACCGAAACAAAAAGCCCGAAACCGAGCCGAAAAAAATTCTCAGAGCAGAGGTCAGAAAAAAGAATATAGATTATTTATTTTCTCATAATCCCGAGGATCTTGAAATTATTTCGCCCGACATGTTCAGGCTCAGAGCGTGGTTTGTGCCTGCCGAGAAGCCGTCAAAGCGTTTTGCTCTCTGCGTTCACGGCCACAACTGCAACGGCCCCGACGAATGCAGTCAGTTTTTCCCGCTCTATCATGACGACTTGGGCTTTAACTATCTGATTCCGGATCTGAGAGGTCACGGCAGAAGCGACGGCAACAAAATCGGTTTCGGTTCGCATGACAGCAGGGATATCAAGCTTTGGATAAACTATCTCGTTGAGCGTTTCGGCGAAGATATCGAAATTGTACTGCACGGAGTTTCAATGGGTGCGGCAACGGTCATGCTTGTCAACAACACGAATCCGCCCGAGCAGGTCAAAGCGGTTATCGAGGACTGCGGCTACACAAATGCATTTGAGCAGGTTTGCGACACGATGCAAAAAACCGTCGGTTTCAAGATGAAGGTTTCGCCGAGGGTAACCAACGCTTATTGCCGGATGTTTTCAAAATATGACCTCAGAAGCGATGCCGACCCGCTCGGCACGATGCCGAATGCGAAGAACCCCGTTTTGTTCATCCACGGCGAGGACGACACCTTTGTTCCTTTTGAAATGTGCGGCAGACTTTATGACGCCTGCCCGACGCCCAAAGATATTTTAACCGTTCCCGGTGCAATTCATGCCTACAGCTATTATGACGCAAAAGAGGAATATGACGCCAAGGTCAAGGAATTTATCGGGAAATATCTGAAATAGGATTTAAAATAATAAGAGCGTATCCGATTCGGGTACGCTCTTTTCTATACATTATATATTATTGAGTGTTTATCGAAGGCAGGGTTATGCGAATGCCCGAATCCGACGGCGGAGCGGCTTCGCCGGGGTCTTCCTCGCCGCCGTAATCCTCGGTCGGAGTGTCGTAGCCGTTCGGATCGGTATCATCATAATTGCCGCCCGAATACGGGTCATCCGTTGACGGCTCTTCATCGTCATTATTGCCGCCTATCCAGCTGAAAACATTCTTCCTTTTAGTTGTCGGCTCCGCTTCGGTGTAATAATGGGTTTCGTAATCCTCGTCGGAATCGTCATTGTTAT
>JBJEQD010000121.1:0-5705 GCA_051881575.1 Acutalibacteraceae bacterium
TTTTTGCGAATGCAAAAACTTCATGTGCCGCAGGCACACTTCATTTCTTCATTTTATTCAGGGCGGGCGAACGCAGTTCGCCCCTACCGAGTTGCAGGTGATTCTTGATGTTTTTTCGGAACACCGAGGACGGCGTTCCCTACTGATGATTGCATATATATTGTTGTGCTGATTTATTCGTTAACTTATTAATAAATTGGGATTTTTCAACAGATTTCACTAATAAAACAGCTTGATTATTTCTTTTGCCCACGAGAGATAGAGCGGAACGGGGTTGTATCGAGCGATTGCTTTACAGCAGTAATATCCTGTGCGAAAAACCCGCCGATTTTCTGCACAAATAAAGACAGCGAAAAGATAATCTTCAGCGCTGTCTTGTTATGTAAGGGTATAAAATATTAATTATACTATTATATATCCCATCGGGAAAGGCTCAACCTCGGGGGAGTCGGTCATGGTTTTCAAAACCCGATAGAACTCGAATTTTCTCGGCTCTCTGCCGTTGCGTGTCTCCCAATCCCTGAGATAAATTCCGCTTTTGAGCAGGGTTATGAGGTCGCCCTGCTCGTCGGGAAAGGACTGAGTGTGAACATAGTCAAAATCGGGCAGACGGTATCTTTCGGCATAATCCTCAAGAGTTTCGCCGCTCTGGAGAAAGCATATCCTGTCGTTTTCAAGCAGCCATTCGCATAGTCTGAGCTTGAATTCGGATTCGCTGAGAATATCGGAAATCAATTTTCGATACCCAGCTTTTTGCAGCAGTTATCAACGATTTTCTGCATTTCAGGCAGTTTTTTCTCGATATCTGCAACAAGGGCGAACTGAGTGCGGCTTCTGACAAGATTATGCTCGGGGTATTCTGTTTTGAAATAAACATCGCCGTTGATGAAGTCGCCGAGGAATCTCATTCCGCATTCAAGCGTCATAAGCTTTGAGGAATAGGCAAGCTGATTAATTTCGTCCTTTGTCAGGCTTTCGCCGGCAGAGGAGAGATAGCCGAGAGTGTATGCCTCAAAAAGCTCAAGGCTGAGAGAAACCTTGGAGACATCCTTTTCGTCCTCTGCGGCGGTGTTTGCGCCGAAGCGGATGCTGTCGCCGAAATCGTAGAGAGAAAGTCCGGGCATGACGGTGTCAAGGTCAACAACGCAGATACCCTCGTTTGTTTCGTTATCGAACATAACATTGTTAAGCTTTGTGTCGTTATGAGTTACACGCAGGGGGAGCTTGCCCTCGCTGAGCATGTCAACAAGAACCCGGCAGTCCTTTTCACGGGCAAGAACGAAATCAATTTCGCTCCGAGCTTCATCGGCTCTGCCTGAAAGGTTGCTTTCGACAGCCGCCTTGAAATCGGCAAATCTTGAAACGGTGTTGTGGAAATTCGGTATTGTTTCATAGAGGCTCTCAATCGGATAATCCGCAAGCATTCCCTGAAATTTACCGAACGCCTTTGCCGCATTGAAAAACACTTCGCTGTTTTCAATCTTCTGGCAGGAATGAGCGTTATAGACATAGTTATAGCACCGCCAGCAATGCCCCTCGCTGTCGGTATAATAAGGCTTATCGTCATTGGTGAAGAAAACGGTGAGGCATTCTCTTTCAATATCTCCGCCGTTCTGAATAACCTTGTTCTGCATATGCTTCGTTACGCCGACAACATTCTGCATGAGCAGGTCGGGATTCTTAAAGACATAAGTGTTAAGCTCCTGAACAAGATATTTGTTTTCGTGGCCGCTTTTTTCGCAGAATTCAAATATATATGTATTATTAATATGGCCGTCATGGAGCTGAGTAACATTTTTCAGCTCTCCGCTGAACTTGAAGTTTCCGAGCAGTTCGGAAATTGTGTCAATTCTGTTATCTAACACAGGGTCACGCCTTTCTGATAATTATATTGCCGAAAAATTCGGGTCTGTGAAAATCCGGTTCGGGAGTTCCGACAGGGAAAAAAGACCCGAAATGCGGATTTGCCGACAGCTCGGCGCATTTGTAAAAATTACCTTTGACCGTTGTTTCGCAAACGCAGAAATCCGTTTGATAAAGCTCCGAAATAAAGCTTTCGGAAAGAATTATTTCGCATCCCCAGGCTTTTCTGCCGTCTTCTTCAAGCTCCATGGGGAGAACCTTCGGCTCAAGGTCGGTCAGTTCTTTAATAAACACTCTGTCGCTTCGGCATGTGCCGAGCTGAGAGAGGTAAACGCCGTCTTTGTTGACCTCAATATTTATATAGCGGCTGTCGCCCTCAACGGGCATGAGAAACAGTTCAAGACAGCTGTCCGTATAAACGGGGTCATCCCGGTTTTTGCATTCGCAGCGAATGTTTTCCTCAAAAGACCAAAGCAGGGCGTGAAGCCCCTCGCCCTCAACGGCAAACATTGCGGCGAAGCTTTCGGGGTGAGTTCCGCCCTCGGCTTCCCACGGGTAGCAGGAGATTCCGGCAACGGGAAAATTCCTTGCACGGGCGGCGGATTTGTAAATCGGAGCGGTGTATTCCGTAAATATCCCTCGCTTTTCAAACGGTAACAAACTATATTAAGAAATTATGCAGAATATTTCGTAAAATGCATTAAAGATATTGCCGAAGCTCTTTGCGGTCAGTCTGAGATATTTAAAGGCATAACCGAGCTGAGCTTCTTCGCCGATTTCGCTTGCATTCATAAAATAGCGTGCGGTTGAAATTTCGTCAACGCAGAATGTCTCTTTGTAATTGATAAGATGCGTTTCATAGGTTGAGGTGTCGTTTTCGTTTATCGTTATAACTCTGACGCCTCTGTTATCATCCGAAAGATTGAAGCCTGCGGCGGGAGTTTCAACAAGGTCTATGCCCTTGTATCTGACGCCGAAGGTGTTTGCATGATTGTGACCGAAGAACATGGCTTTAACATCGCCCTGCTCAACCATCTTTTCAAACTGAGAGCTTTTGGTTGCTCCGCAGTGGGGTGTTTCATTATATTCGCCGAAAAGCCATTCTCCGTTTTCAACCGCTTCATGGATTTCGGAAACGGCGATATGCTGAAATGCCATTGACGGAACGGGCTGACCGCCGTTTGCGGCTTTAAGCTCGTTTGACAGCTTGACATAATTTTCAACCTGATTTTCACGGACATAGTCAAAGCCGTCGATTTCTCTGTCATACATGTTTGAATCGAAGAACCAGAAATTATAGGCAACCTTGCTGCCGTCCGATGAAAGCACGGGAAGATTGTAGTTACCGCAGCCGTAAATTTCTTCGCCCTCGTCAAATCCGAGGAACACGCTGTAGCGGCTGTAATATTTCATCTGAGTTTCCTTGTCGACTCTTCTTTCGCCGTCATGGTTGCCGAAAACGGCGGCAACGGGGATATTGAGTTTTTCAAAAACGGACATGAAGTTGTTGATTCCCTTGCGAACCTGATATTCGGCAATTTCCTGAGTTGCCGCTTTGCCGCAAGATGAAGCTATATTGTCGCCGCCGAGCACGATAAGGTCGGGCTTTTCGCTTTTGCAGATTGCTTCAAGATAATCGGCGATTGCGGGAGCCATATAAGGCGTATCCTGAATATCGGCAACAAAGAGAACCTTAAAGCTGCCGTCGGCGTTGAATTTAAGCTGTGTTTTTTCGCATGAACAACATTTTGCAAAAGCTCCGACGCTCAGAGCGGAAAGGAGCAAAACGACAGCCGATAAAACGGAAATAATCTTTTTCAAAATTAAACCTTCTTTTCGTTTGTGATTGTGAAAATATTACGGGAGCATGAATTCCCATGCTCCCGGATTATTTTTACATTGCCTCAACGATAGCCTTGGTGTCTCTTGCAATAACAAGCTCCTCGTTGGTGGGAAGAACGAAAACTCTGACCTTTGAGGTCGGAAGTGAGATTTCGCCCTCCTTGCCCTTGCGGAGAACCTCATTCTGAGCTTCATCGATTTCAATGCCGAGATATGTAAGATTCTTGCAGACATCCGCACGGAGATCGGTTGTGTTTTCGCCGATGCCGCCCGTGAATACGATGGCGTCAACGCCGTCCATTGCCGCAACATAGCTGCCGATGACCTTGCGGACCTGATATTTCAGAATGTTTCTTGCAAGGTGTGCTCTCTCGTTGCCTGCTTCTTCGGCGGCAAGAACGTCTCTGTCGTCACTGCTGATGCCCGAAACGCCGAGAACGCCTGACTTCTTATTGAGAATCTCACTTGTCTCAGCGGGAGACCAGCCCTCTTTTTCCTGAAGGAAGGTGATAACCGAGGGGTCAACTGCGCCGCAGCGTGTGCCCATGATGAAGCCGTCAAGCGGGGTAAGACCCATGCTTGTGTCAACACATTCGCCGCCCTTGACTGCGGTTATTGAAGAACCGTTGCCGAGATGGCAGGTGATGATTTTAAGATCCTTGATGTCCTTGCCCATAACCTCTGCACAGCGTGCGCTGACAAAGCGGTGAGATGTTCCGTGGAAGCCGTAGCGGCGAACCTGATATTTTTCATAATATTCATAAGGAACGGGGAAAATATAAGCCTCGGGGGGCATTGTTGAATGGAACGCATTGTCGAAAACGGCAACCTGAGGAAGATCCTTGCCGAAAACATCAATGCAGGCTCTGATGCCCTGAATGTGAGCGGGGTTGTGAAGGGGAGCAAGGTCGCAGAGGCTCTCGATGCCCTCGATAACTTTTTCGTCAACGAGCACGCTCTTGTTGAAAAGTGCGCCGCCCTGAACTATTCTGTGACCGACAGCGGCGATTTCGTCAAGGCTGTCAATAACCTTTGCGTTGCCCTCGGTGAGAACCTTTTTAACCTCAAGGAAAGCCTCGGTGTGATTTTTGAATTCAACCTCATAGCTGAATTTTCTGCCGTCAGCGGTTGAACCGCCGATTTTGCCGTCAACGCCGATTCTTTCGCAGTTTCCTTTTGCAATCATTTCCTCGGTGTCCATATCAAAAAGCTGATATTTGAGAGAAGAACTTCCGCAGTTAATAACAAGAACTTTCAATTTCAACACTCCTATTAAGAGAATATTTAGCTTGATTTAAGCCTGTAACTGTTATATTATATACTTATCGAATAACTTTTTCAAGTATTTTATTAAAAACAATTTATATACGGAGAGAAGCGCACATGAATACTGCGGGAATTATTGCCGAATACAACCCTTTTCATAACGGCCATGCCTATCTCATTCAAAAAGCAAGGGAGGCGGGAGCGGACTGCATTGTTGCGGTCATGAGCGGAAATTTTGTTCAGAGGGGGGAGCCTGCCCTGTTCAGCCATCCGATAAGAACAAGGGCGGCGCTGATGAACGGAGTTGACCTCGTTTTGCAGCTTCCCGTCATTTATGCTCTTTCGGGCGCTCAGAGCTTTGCTCAGGCGGGCGTTTCGGTTCTTGAAGCCCTCGGCTGTGTTGATTCGCTTGTTTTCGGTTCCGAGTGCGGAAGCACCGAGCAGATAACACAGGCGGCAGTTGAACTTTCGGGAGAAGAAATAAAGCCGCTGATTTCGGAGGAACTGAGCAAGGGCATTTCTTTTGCTTCGGCAAGAGAAAACGCTCTCAGGCGAATCAGCCCGGAGAGTGCGGATATAATCCGTAAGCCGAACAATATTCTCGGCGTTGAATATATATCGGCAATCCGCAGAATCGGCGGCGGAATGAAAGCCGTGACCTTTGCGAGAACGGGAGCGGGGCATGATTCATCCGAAGCCTGCGGTTATTCCGCTTCGGCTTCAATGATAAGAGA
>JBJEQD010000122.1:0-26947 GCA_051881575.1 Acutalibacteraceae bacterium
CGTAGGGCTGAGGATTGATAATGCTATTAAATAATCAAGATTCACGGACAGCCGCAAGGGCTGTCCCTACGGTTTTCTGATGATTTCTGCTGTTTTTCCGGAACGCTGAGGACAGCGTTCCCTACCTAAAATCGTTATTTTTAAACAAATTCGGCATAACAAGCAGACGGCGGGGGCTTGCCCCCGCCCTACCTAACCTAATGATTATTATATCTTGACTTTTCACTCAAAAAACAGTTTCATTCAAAGAAACTGTCGTCTTTATGTTGAAAAGTCAAAAAGAAAATGTTATAATATGGTAAAAGAAGCAAAATCAAGTTTAAACAATCGGAACGGTGATGAAAAATGACATTATCCGAACTGTATGAAGCTCTCGGAGGCGATTATAACGATGTTCTGGAGCGGTTGGACGATCCCGAAACTGTCGAACATTTCCTTATCGCTTTTTCTGCCGATCCCTCCTACTCTCAATTGATGCATAGTCTGAGCGGAAACGACATTCAAAGCGCATTCCGTGCGGCTCATACTTTAAAAGGCGTCAGCCTGAGCCTCGGATTAAAACGGCTTGGCAATGTCAGCGGAGCGGTGTGCGAAAACCTGCGTGCGGGAATCCGCCCGTCAGATACGCTCCTGAAACAGCTTGAAACGGAATACCGAGGCGTGATTTCTTCAATAAATAAATTTCAAAACAGTAAGTAAGTTTTTCGGTTATTTCCAAAATATGACCGATTTCCGTATTTTTTGTGCCGAATTCATAATTTTGTGTTCTCTCTGCCTGTTTATGATATAATGTCAGACGGGAAAAAAGTTCGGGCAGAACACATAATACATTAAGAGGGTAAAACTTTCGGATTCAAAAGAAATGGAGGTCATATTGTTGATTAATTATTTTGTATTCAAAAATGAAGCAAAAAACTCTGAAGCACTCGAAAACGGCAAATACGGCATTTGCGCCTGTATATTCAGCGGCGGTCTGCTTGATGTTGTCAAATGCGTCTATGACATATCCGACAACATTGTCTGGCTTAGGGCATTGGCAGATAAGCTCAATCAGCAGCATGTCGAGCCGATTCACCTGTGCGAAATAATTGAGGACGAGCTGTACATAGCTAAAGCATAGCACAGCAAACTGAAGTCCGGAAAGGAATCTGGTTTCTTCATGCGTTTGGCAATCTGCGATGACAATGACATAGAGCGGGAGCTTTTGCATACGCTCCTTCAAAAATATTTCTCCGAAACTTCGGTTCGCTGCGAATTCACGCTCTATGACCGAGGCAACAGCCTTTATTACGATGTTACAGAGGGTATAAATTACGACATCATCTTTCTTGATTTGTTCATGGGCGATTCATTCGGAATGAGCATCGCACAAAAGCTGAGAGACTTTTCCTACAAGGGAAAAATAATTTTCTGCACCGTCTCTGCCGATTATGCGCTTGAAAGCTATAATGTTTTTGCGTCGGGATATATTCTCAAGCCGTACAGTCTCGATGACATCAAGCGCACGCTTGACAGATTCCTGCCCGAATATCAGTGCGACAGCTATCGGATAAAGCAAAAATCGAGGATTGTATATATTCCGCTCAACGAAATTATGTTTGTTGAAAGCGATAACACTAAATGTATTCTGCACCGAACGGAAAACCGTGAGTATGTCATTTATAAAAAGCTCATGCAAATTGAAGAAGAACTGAATGACCCCCGTTTTCTTCGCTGTCATCAGAGCTATCTTGTCAACATGAATTATGTCAGAGAAGCAGATGATGTATTTATTCTTCAAAACGGAGATGAAGTCCTTATCCGTCAAAAAAGCAAAAAGGAAATTCAAAAACAATTCTTGAAGTATAAAGAAAAGCAAGGCATCTCGGCAGATAACAATAAACCCTAAGTCTGGTGTGATAATAAATGAAAGGAGCAAAAGCCCGAAAACGCAGCAGAGCGTCAATCACCGTCGGCATATTATTTATAGCAATACTGTTTGCCTCTTGTGCATCAATCGCCTATTCTATTTTTCGGTCGGTCGGTGACGAACTGTATGCCGAGCGCCGCCAAAGTCTGAACGAGGTTTCGGAGCAGGTTGCAAAAACAGTCAACGCAACCTGTAACTATTCGTGGGATGTGGCGGACGCCGCATTTTCTCACATTCTTTCATCGGAGATTGAAAGCAAAGAGAGTCTCCCCACTCTGCTCTCAGAGGCGGAAAGCGGGGTATACAATCACAAATATTATTTGATGCTGTTGGATTCCCGAACAAACTATTATCTCTCCAACGGCCATGTCGGTTTATTCAAAAATATTGAATTGCTGAAGAAATCTGCTGATGAACGGCAGGTTGTAATAACATCCGTCACCTTTGACAACGACAGAGAATATATGATTTTTCTGCGCCGTCTTAAAACTCCTTTGATTCTGAAAGACGAAACGGAGATAACGCACACAGCCATGATTCTGCCTCCTGAGGTTTACAGCTCGGCTTTTTCCTGCTCAGGGTTTGACGGATATGCCGATTTCTTTATTATCCGCACCGACGGCCGCAATATATACAGGCGAAACAACACAGGAGACTTCAAAACAGCCGCCAACATTCTGAGAATGCTTGAAAATGTCAGGTTTCTTCACGGAGAAACCTTTGAGCAGTTAAAGGACAGTCTTGCTTACACCACGGGCGAAAGCCTTGAATTTGAATATGAAAACAAGGATTATTATGTTTCAATGGCGCCTATCGGAACACCGGACTGGGTTGTTTTGCTGATAGTTCCGACCGAGCAAATGCAAAGCGGAGCTGAAAATCTGCTGAATGCAACCATGCAGCGCATTATTGTGATGTCGGTCATCGGCGTTCTGATTGCGGCAATAATCATCTTTTGCTTTGTATCTGCGGTCAACATGCGTATCAGAGCTGCTCAGCAAAAGCAGCTGAATGCTGCGCTGAAAAAGGCGGCGGATGAAGCGAACAGCGCAAATCTTGCGAAAAGCGAATTTTTGTCACACATGTCGCACGATCTGAGAACACCTCTCAACGGAATCCTCGGCATGATTGAACGGGCAGAGGAAAGCCCCGATCTTACGGATGAACTTCGGCATTGCCTTACAGACATTCATTCTGCATCCAATCATTTAAACGCCCTGATAAATGATGTTTTGGATATGAGCCGTCTTGAAAGCGGTCGGGCAGAGCCTGCCGAAAAAACATTTGACCTGAGAACCGTCACGGACGCATGCTGTTCAATCATCAACAGCTCCGCAAAACAGAAAAATATCAGCTTCACATATAAGTGCGTTGATTTACAGCATCCTTATCTTATCGGGTGCGACCTCTATCTGCGAAAAGTGCTGATAAATATTCTCGGAAATGCCGTAAAATTCACCGACGAGGGCGGAAGAGTTTCTTTTGAGACAGAGGAAATATCATCCGAGGGTGAAACCGCAGTCTTTCGGTTTGTTATTGAGGACACGGGCATCGGAATGAGCGAAGAATGTCTTGAACATATCTTTGAGCCGTTCTGGCAGGAAAACAGGCAATACCGAACAGTCAATGAAGGCACGGGGCTCGGAATGTCAATAGCCAAAAAGCTGATTGATAAAATGGGCGGTACGATTGAGATAAACAGCAAGGTCAACGAAGGAAGCCGCTTCTCCGTCCTCCTGCCGTTCTCAATCAGCCGAAACGCTTTTGCCGTTCATACCGATCCCGAAAAGCAGCTTCCCCCTGCTTCGCTGAAAGGCATGACGATTCTGCTCTGTGAGGATAATCTGCTCAACAGAGATATTGCGGAGCATGTATTAAAAAAGGCAGAAGCAGAGGTTATCGTTGCCTGCAACGGAGAGGAAGCGCTGAAAATCTTTGAAAGCTCCGAGGTTGGCAAAATTGATGCTGTTCTAATGGATGTGATGATGCCTGTTATGGACGGTCTGGAAGCTACCGAAAGAATTCGTTCTCTCAGCCGCCCGGACGCCGCCGGCGTGCCTATAATAGCCATGACGGCAAACGCCTTTGAGGAAGATGTTCAAAAGACCTCAGCCGCAGGAATGAACGAACACCTTTCAAAGCCGATTAACGGAAAGAAGTTGGTTTCGGCTCTTTTTAAATATAAAAAAGGATTTGAATAATACAATCGGTACGGTTTTCAAAAAATATTTAGAGATAAGGTTGTGTTTTTCAGGTGAAAAAAACAAAGCTCACCGCATTTCTTCTGGCAGTTATAATTGCCTGCCTGTCATTTTCCTCATGCTCGGGTCGCACCGAAGCGGAGCATGAGCCGCTGACAATAATTACTGCCCGCAAGGATTATACACAGTTTGAAAAAGCCTTCAAGGAGGCTTATCCCGAAGTTAATCTCCGCTTTATCAGCTACAGCGGTTCAAATCCCACAAGCTATCTTAATAAAATCCTTGAAGCGGGGCAAGCTCCGGATATATACACAGCCAATATTCTGCCCGATAAAGAGCTTCAGGAGAAATACCTGATAGATCTGTCGGGATATGATTTCAGCTCAAAATATGCTGTTTCCCGTCTGAATGAATGCAGCATTGACGGCTCTATTTATATGCTCCCCTGCAATTATTCGATTTTGGGGATTTACTATAACAAAACTCTTTTTGAAAAGCACGGCTGGACGGTTCCTTCAAGCTTTCGTGAGCTGGAGCAGCTTGCTCCGAAAATCAAAGAGGCGAATGTTGAGCTTTCCGCAACCTCTCTTGAATTAACGGGAAACGGATTTCAATATCTTTTCAATCTCGGTGACACAATATTTTTGCGAACGCCCGAAGGTCTTGAATGGGTCGAGAAGTTTCTCAGCGGAGAGGTTACCGCAGACGATGCATGGAAAGACACAATCGAATACATGCAGAAGTGGATTGATCTCGGAATGATCAACGGAAAATGGTTTGAAAAAACCGCAAATGAAGCAAAATCCGATTTTCTAAGCGGAAACACCGCATTCTTTATATACGGAGGAACATTTCGGTTTTCGCAAAACAGGGACGGAAGCGGAGACCGTTACGGCATCATGCCGTGGCTGAGCGAGGACGGCTCCAATAACCGCTATATCACCAAAACCGCATGCTACTACGGCCTCAATGCGGACTTGGAAAAGCCCGAAAACAAGCAGAAATTGCAGGATGCGCTGAAGTTCATGGAGTTTATCTCCACCGAGGAGGGGCAGAGACTGCTCCCGGGAAATAAAAATCAATTGCTTCCGCTTACAGAGGGAGATAACGATGCCGCCGAGGAATACAAAGAAATTATCAAAATGCTCGATGCAGGTTTCAGCGCACCGCTTGCGTATTCGGGCTGGGAGGATCTGATTGTCCCTGTCGGGAGCGAGTGTCTGAAATGGTATGCAGGCAAATCGACGGGAGAAAATGTGATTGCCGTAATGAACCGTGCTCTGCGTGATTCAATTGAAAACGGAACCGATTCATGCGCATATGTATCGGAAGATCTGACAATGGAGGAAACGGCTCGTCTTGTGGGCAACGCATTTGCCAAAGCCGCAGGCGCAGACTGTTCGCTTATCTCTCTCGGCGCCTACCATGACGGAAAGGAAAACGAATCCGGCGTTAACGGATGCCTTTGGAAAGGGCCTGTCAACGATGAGATAATCAGCACGGTAAACCCTCTCGGCTGGGTTGACACAGTAAAAACCTTTGTCCTGACGGGTCGGGAAATAAAACAGCTTTCCGAGACGGGCTTTGATTTGTACGGCGACGGAAATACATTTCCGTATGTTTTGACGGTTAGCGGCAACATAAAGCTTGATGACGCCCGGAAATATACTGTCGTTATCTGCGGATACACGGATAATATCAAGGACAAAGGAAATATACAGGACACCGAAATCATCGGAATGGACGCCCTGCGAAGCTATCTTACCGAGCTTGGCTCGGTTTCAAAGGCAAATATTTAAGGTAATATATGTTTTAAAAAGCACAAGCCATGCCAACGGCTTGTGCTCTTTGCTTGATTAACAGTATCGTGAATTCGTGCGTTTTCAGACGGCAACCGCAGGGGGACGGGTCACCCGTCCCGCATAAACCGCAGCGTTTTTTCTCGGAACGCTGAGGACAGCGTTCCCTACTGAATTTTGCGTGTTTTCAGATAGTATCGTTTATCAGCAGGCATATCAATCCTCCGTCACGGCTTAACGCCGTGCCACCTCCTTTTCAAAGGAGGCCAACAAAGCAGAAAGCTATTGCATGGGCTCCTTAGAAAAGGAGCTGCCCGTAGGGCTGAGGATTGATTCATTTTCCTTAACGATTTTGATAATAAACGGCGTGAGCAAGTCCCCGCCGTTTTGTTTTTATAAAGAATATGTCGTTTTTCAAAAATCAATTGAACTTGTTATTCGCCTGCGGCGAATTGGTTCGTCGGGGACGCCGAACCCTACGGATTTCGCCGTAAGCTGTGCATATTTCCCGGAACGCCGAGGACGGCGTTCCCTACGGAAAAATCGTTATTTTTCAACAAATTCGGCATAACAAGCAGACGGCGGGAGCAAGCCCCCGCCCTACTTGAACCTATTACCTTTTACCTCTTCACTTAAATAAATCGGTCATAGGCGGAGCCTATCCATAATTTGCGAAGCAAGCTTCATTTTTGCGAAAGCAAAAACTTCATGTGCCGAAGGCACACTTCATTTCTTCATTTGATTTAGGGCGGGCGACCACTCAGGGTCGCCCCTACTCCCGGATACTTTTTTGTTTCGATTGTAACAATACTGTACTAAAATGCTTTTGCGCTCTTGATTTTTTTGTCTATTATGCTATAATATTATCTATATGTCGGGGAAAGCCCGCTTCAGGACTCTTTTTAACCCCTCATGTCAATTTCAGTTTCAGGGAGGATAATCATGAACTTAGTCAGCACCGTCAAAAACGGTATTTCCAAGGTTCTGACCTATTGGAAAACCCCGCCTTTGGGCAAGTACATGAATTTCAAAGAAATTGCCGCACTTGCAGGCGGCGGAATCGGCGTTAAATTCATCATAACCTGCGTTCAGGGCGTTATGATTGCCGTAGGTAATGTTTTCATCGGCAACACAATAGGCATTGAGCCCATGCCGATGTATGCAATTTATATTCTCAGCATTATTGCGAGCTTTCCGCTCACAATGCTCAGAGCCTACATAATCGACAACACCCGAAGCAGAAAAGGTAAATACCGACCGTACATCATTTCAATGGGTCTGCCGACAATCGTGCTTGCCATCGGCTATTTCTGGATGCCGTATGAGCACATGAATCAGCTGACTAAATGCATCGTTGTTCTGCTGTTTAACATCGGATTCCAATTCTTCTTTAACTTCCTTTATGACGCATACGATAATTATATCGTTGTTCTTTCCCCCAACACTCAGGAGCGTTCAAATGTCGCTTCAATCCGAGCCATTGCGGACTCACTTGCTCCGACCATTACCGGCGCAATCATTCCCCTGCTCGGCAAAGCGATAACGGGAACGGATAATCTCTTTGATATCAGAATTTACCGTTACATCTGGCCGCCGATTCTCATTCTCGGCTTCTTCCTGAGCCTTATTATTTATGTTAATACAGAAGAAAAAATCGTTCAGGCAAAGACGCATGTTGTTCAGATAAAATTTATTGACGCTCTCAGAGCGGTTGCAAAAAATAAGTATTTCTGGATTATTTCTCTTGCAGGCTGGCTCGGCTTCCTTGAAAGCGCTTACGGCAACATTCTCGGCTGGCTTTACACCTATCAGCACGCCTGCACACCCGCCGCATATGCAATCATCACAACAGTTTACGGCAACGCTTCCCTTTGGGGCATGATGCTTGCACCCGTTTCAATCAAGCGCATCGGCAAAAAGAATACGCTTGTTTTCACAAATCTTCTTAACATCGTATTCATTGCAATGATTTATCCCATTGTTAAGCACAGTGACCCTGCCGTAATGATCTGGCTCGTTATGTGCTGTCTGTGGATGAACGCCCTTGTCGGTTCATTTACACACATTCTCACCCCGAGCCTTAACGGCGATATCCGTGACTATCAGCAGTATATCACCGGCGAAAGAATCGACGGTATGTTTGCCGCAGTCGGTCTTATCGGCAGCGCAGTTACGATGGTAACAAGCTCCGTTCTGCCCGCAATTTATGAATATGTCGGCATTAACAAAACAAAGCTCCAGGAGCTTCTCCCCGCAATTATCGCTCAGGAAGGCGCTCTTGAAAATCCCAACAATGTTTATAATGTTCTCTATCACAGAGAAACTTTTGTCAGCATATTTGCTGTTCTTATCGGCGCATCGGTCATCGGCGCATTTCTGAATGTTCTGCCCTATTTCTGGTATGACCTTTCCGAGGTCAAGCAGAGAGGCATGATAAAGGTTCTTCAAATCCGTGCGCTCTTTGAGGACTATGGCAACGGCGTTCTTAAAGACAAGGATCTTGTTGAAGCAATCGAAACCATCCGTGAAGCACAGGAATTTGTTAACGCTCAGCCCAAAAACATTGCGGAATATAAACAGGCTAAAAAATCCGCAAAAGGCAAAGAAGCCAAAAAGAAAGCTAAAAAAGAATACCGTGAGGCAATAGAATTCAATCAGAACATTGAAATTTCAAAATTTGTCGTTAAAGAAATGAACCGTTTCAACACACCCGAAGGCATTATGCAGCTCAAGGAAGCCCGTGAAGCAGTTGACGCAGGCTATGATTTTATCTATAACTTTGATAAATCCGAGCTTTCGGCGGCTAAAGCTCTCCCGAGCGGCACACCCGAAGAAAAGGAATACAGAAAAGCTGAAATCACAAGAGCAAGAGACACCGCTTACGCTCAGAAAGCTGCGAAGAAATACTTCCCTAAAGGAATCAAAGAATTTGATGTCAGTATTTTTGAATCTCTTTTCAGCCAGGAAGACGAACTTTCGGAAAAGCTTGAAGCAACATATCAGAAGCTTTATAAAGCAAGAGACGAAAAAGACAAGGCTGCCGTTAACGACTTCATGAGCGAAATCAAGGCTATTAAAGCCGAGCAGAAAGCTCTTGAAGCCAAAATCAAGCAGGCTACCAATGACAACTCTGTTTATAACAGAGCGGCAAAGCCCTATATCAATGCAAAGAATATGCTCACTCAAAGCGAGAATTACAGCCACCTTGACGAAATCGCTTCAATGTATGACGACGCCAAGATTCGCCACGAAAAGGCTCAGGCAGAGGCTGCCGCCGAGGCTGAGCGAATCAAAGCCGAAGAAAAGGCTTACGGCGAAAAGCTCAAAGCTGAAAAAGCAGCAAAGAAAGCCGAAAAGAAAATCAAGAAATAATGATTTCAATTACCCGCAAATGCAGAAATCTGCGTTTGCGGGCTTTTGTTTTGAAAATGTTCTTTTCAGCTTAAATGCTCAACAGCATCAGCACAAAAAAGACCCGCATCGATTGATGCGAGCCTTCTATTATAATACAATATTATTTATTATCTTTGCCCTTGATGATGTCGTTAATCATGATATAGAACTGATCATCATCAAAGTTGCCCTCATTCTTTGATGCAGGTGCGTTGGCAGGAGCGGAGGAATGGCTTGAAATATCTCTGCCTGACTGTGAGGATGAATTTGAGCCGAAGTTGGGAATGCTCGGTGCAGCGGGAGCTGCGGGCTTGGGAGCCTCCGGAGCAGCGGGCTTTGCGGCAGGTGCTGCGGCTGCATTTGCGCTTGCTACTGCTGCCGAAAACGGATTTGCCGAAGCTGCTGCGAATGCGGGCTTCTCGGGCTCTTTGGCGGTTGAATCAAAACCTGTTGCAATAACGGTGATAACCATTTCATCGTCAAGGTCGGGATCGAATGCGATACCCCAAGTGATGTTTGCATCCTCATGTGCCTTTTCGGTGATGATCTCTGCTGCGTTCTCAACATCTTCAAGATCAACATCGTCGGAAGCGGTTATGCTGATAATAACGCCCTTTGCGCCTGCGATTGAGGTTTCAAGCAACGGGCTGGAAACAGCTGCGTTTGCGGCACACTCTGCCTTGTCCTTGCCCTTGGCTCTGCCGACGCCCATATGAGCATAGCCTGCGTCTTTCATAACGCTTGTAACATCGGCAAAATCAAGATTGATGAAGCCGGGGATCTTAATGAGCTCTGAAATGCTCTTAACGCCCTGAAGCAGAACTTCGTCTGCCTCTGCAAAAGCTTCTGCGATAGTCTTTTTCTTATCATCAAGCGCACGAAGTCTGTCGTTAGGTATAACGATAAGGCTGTCCACATGCTCTGCGAGCTTTGAAATGCCCTCCTGAGCCTGAACCATTCTTCTGCGGCCTTCAAATTTGAAAGGCTTTGTAACAACGCCGATAGTCAGGCAGCCCATATCCTTGGCAACCTGAGCGATAACGGGAGCAGCGCCTGTTCCCGTTCCGCCGCCCATACCGGCGGTAATGAACACCATATCTGTGCCTTTAAGGGCGTCGGATATTGAATCCTTGCTTTCTTCAGCAGCCTTTGCGCCGATTTCGGGCTTGCCGCCTGCGCCCTGACCGTGAGTTGATTTCTCACCGATCTGAATCTTGTGAGTTGCTTTTGAGTGAACAAGAACCTGCTTATCGGTGTTAACGGCGATAAACTCAGCGCCGAGAACGCCGGAGGTTATCATTCTGTTAACGGCGTTTCCGCCGCCTCCGCCTACGCCGATTACTTTTATCTGAACCGCACTTTCAAAATCGTTGTCAATTTCAAATGCCATTGGTTTGACCCCCTATGGATTTATTTTTCCTGAAAACCTTAGTATTAAACAGAATTATAATAACATGGATTTATAAAAAAAACAAGGAAAATTTTGAAAAATATCTTATTTTTCGTCTTTTTTTACAGTTTAGTTATAATTTGCCCGAAAATATGCAAAAAATAAGCATCATTTCGGGCAATATATTTGTAATATAGAATTTTAATTTCTATTCATCGCTTTCAGGTTTGGTTGTGCTTTCTTCTCCGTTCGCCTGTTCGTCGCTTGCGTCATTCCATTCTCCGCCGTTGAATTCAACAAGCTCCTTGATGTCGTCCGGGTCTGACGGGCTGAAATATGCCTTCTTGGGAACGGTCAGATTTATTGTTCCGCTCTGGTCGGGGTCAATCGTATTTTCTTCGCCGATAACCCTTTGACCGAGCGATATCTTTGAAGCAAGCTCTGAGGAATCGCCGAATTTCATTACGATTCTTCCTTGATAAATAAAGTATATATCCGAAGCAGATGAAATGTTAATCAGGTCAACATCTTTCATTCCGCTTTCTGCGATTGCTCCCGTAATTGTTCCGAGAAGCGACAAAACGCTGTCGTTTTCTTTTTCGTCGGATAAAAACGAAAGCTTCATGCCCGGCTCTGCAATAACGGGAACGGCTCCCTCAATCAGAGCTAAACCCTCGGGCGGCTGAGCCGCAAGCTCAAGCACCTTCAAATCGCTGTTTGTCAGGGCATAGAACCCGTTTGCAGTCCTTATGGCAAACGATTTTGAGGTTTCCTCAAAACGGATAATTATTCCGCTCGGAAGCTTTCTTGTTATCTTGACATTCTTTGTGTAGGGCAAGGTTTTTTCAATTGAAGCTGCGGCTTCGTCCGTGTCGGCAAAAAGCAGGCTTTTGCCGAGCTTTATTCCGCTTGCTTCAATAATTTCCTCCTGTGTATAAGGACTTGCGCCGTCAACCGTAAAGGTTCTGACCCTGAATGCCGCAAAGAGAACAATCGGGCAGAATATCATGCAGTTTAAGAGAATAAAAGCAGTTATGACTATTGCTATTCTGAAGCGCTTTTTTCTCTTTAGTTTTTGAATTCTGATTTGTCTTTCCTCGGGGGTCAGCCTGCGTTCAGGCGCCCTTTGCATTTCTCTGTCCATTTTACACCCACCGTCAGTTTGTTTTTATTCTTTTTGCGTCTGCTCCAAGCTCTCTGAGCCTTGCTTCAAGGGACTCACAGCCCCTGTCAATATGATGAATATTCTCAATAACGGTTTCGCCCTCTGCGCCGAGAGCCGCAACCGCCAGCGCACAGCCGCCTCTTAAATCACATGCGCCTACCCTTGCGCCGCTGAGCCTTTCAACACCCTCAATAACGGCAACACAGCCGTCCTCAACTCTGATATCCGCCCCCATTTTGATAAGCTCCGGAACATGGCGGAAGCGGTTTTCAAATATTTTTTCTATTATAACGCTCGTTCCCTCGGAACGGGCAAGCATTGCGGTGACTATAGCCTGAGAATCCGTCGGAAAACCGGGATACGGCATAGTCCGCAGGGATTTTATTCTTGAAACTTTCTTCGGAGCTTTAATGATAAGCTCCTTTTCGCTTTGATGAATCATGCACCCCGCCGCTTCAAATGCGGGAATCACGGGCGAAAGATGAGCGCAGTCAACGCCTTTTACGGATATTTTTCCTCCCGCTGAGGCTGTGCAGGCAATGTATGTTGACGCAACAATTCTGTCGGGAATTATTCTGTGCTCACAGCCGTGAAGCTTCGCTTTTCCTTTTATGCGGATAACGCTCTCTCCTGCTCCGCTTATCTCCGCTCCGCAGCTTGAAAGGAAACGGGCAAGGTCAATAATTTCAGGCTCTCTTGCGGCGTTGGTTATAACCGTTTCTCCGTCTGCTCCGAGAGAAGCAAGCATGATATTTTCGGTTGCTCCGACGCTCGGAAATGCAAGGCTTAAAGCGACTCCTTTAAGCCCGAGCGGTGCACTGCATTCAAGCAATCCGCCGTTATCGTCAATCACAGCACCCATGCTTCTGAATGCGCTTAAATGAAGGTCAATCGGTCTGAGCCCTATCTCGCACCCTCCCGGAGCAGAGACACAGCCGCAGCCGAATCGGGCAAGCAATGCGCCGAGAAAAAGAATTGACGAGCGCATTTCTTTCATAAGGCTCTCGGGAATTCTGCTTGCATTTGCACCCGAGGAATCAACAATAACAGTATGCCCCTCTCGCTTCGTCTTACAGCCGATAAAATCAAGTATTTTCATCGCCGCCGCAACATCGCTCAAATCGGGGCAATTATGTATAACGCTTATCCCGTCAACCGCTGCCGCAGCAGCAAGAATCGGAAGCGCACTGTTTTTTGAGCCCTGAAGCTCAACGCTTCCGTTAAGCGGATTCAGTCCGCTGATTATAATATTATCCATGACCCACGCTCCTTTGATAATAAAGGAAAGAATAGAAACTCTGTTCCATACTATTCAAAGGATGCGGCAGGTGTGAATTATTTAACTATTTCGCAAAGAGTGTTGTAAATTCGCTCGGTAGCGTCAATAACCGCCATAGCCTTTGCGTTTTTGCCGAGGCTCGAAAGCTTTTCTTTGTCGGCAAGCAGGGCATTGACCCTTTCCGTCAGGCTGTCGGGAGTGAGGTCTTTTTCCTCTATTATCTCTGCGGCTCCGTTGCTGACAAGCGCCATTGCGTTATGATACTGATGATTCTCCGTAACATAGGGTGACGGAATCAGAATTGACGGCTTGCCTAAAGCCTGAAGCTCGCTGAGAGTGCTTGCGCCCGAGCGGCAGATAACAAGGTCTGCGGCAGGCAGGCACTTGGGGATATCAATATATTCAACAACTCTTATGTTGGGGTGAGTTTCGGGGTCTGCGCCCTCGGCTTTGAGCTTTTCGGCGAACCAATCCCCTCCCTTGCCCGTCGCATGGAGGAACACGCAGTCATTATCCTTATATTTATTAAGTATCATGCCGAGCACGGCGTCATTGACGGGCTTTGCTCCGAGACTGCCTCCCATTGAAAGAATCAGAGGCTTGCCGCCGAGATTAAGCTCCGCCTTTGCAAAGTCGCTGTCGGTTTTGAGGATATCTCCCCTTATCGGCAGACCCGTCACAACGCAGGGATTTTTAGGCTTCATATATTGCTCCGCCTGGGCGGCGGTGAGCATAACTCTGTCAACCATGCCCGCAACCGCCTTATTTGCAACTCCGGGGTAAGCGTTCTGCTCATGGATTGCGGTCGGAATCCCCATTTTTGCCGCAATTCTCAGAACGGGGCCGCTGACATAACCGCCGAAGCCGATAACAAGGTCGGGTTTATAATCATTAATTATCTTTTTTATCTGTGAAGAAGATTTCATCAGTCTTTTGACCGTTATGAGATTATGCTTTATCGCATCGGGCGAAAAGCTGCGCCAAAAGCCGCTGATTTCGATTGTTCTGAGCTCATAACCCGCCTGGGGAACAAGCTTAGCTTCCATTTTATCCGCCGTTCCGACAAAAACGATTTCTGCGCCCGGGTTGCGCTCTTTTATATATCCCGCCGTTCCGAGAGCGGGATTGATATGACCGCCCGTTCCGCCTGCGGCAATCAGAATTTTCTTATTATCAAGCATCTTTCTTTTTCCTTTCACTGTTTCTCGAAATTGAAAGCACCATTCCCATCTCCAGGAGCAGCATAACAAGCGATGTTCCGCCGTAGCTGAAGAACGGAAGACTTATGCCCGTGTTCGGCACGGTTGCGGTTACAACGGCGATATTCAAAGCCGCCTGCAAACCGACCTGAAAGCTGATGCCCATGGCAAGCAGAGCCTCGTATCTGCTTCTTGCTCTGAGACCGATTATAAATCCTCTTGCAACGAGCAGGACAAAAAGCAGGATTATTATAACAGCTCTGATAAATCCGAGTTCTTCGCAGACAACGGCAAAAACGAAGTCATTCTGCGGCTCTGGCAGATACATATGCTTCTGCCTTGAATTGCCGAAGCCGAGGCCGAAAAGGCCGCCTGAACCGATAGCGTAAAGCGATTGCAGGCTTTGCCAGCCCGAACCCGTCGCTTCGGTGGAGGTCAGCTCATCGCCCGTTAAAAGCTTCAGCCATATTCTGATTCTTTCGCTTGCATAGCCCTCAAGGAATTTATTCGCATTCAGAACAAAGAATATGCCGAGAAGCACAACGGCTATTCCGCCGGCAATAAACCAGCCTTTTTTTGCTCCGCCGAGGAACAGCATGGTAACACCGATGCCGAGCATCAGCAGAGTTCCCGAAACATGGTTTTCAAGATAAACAAGGCCGCAGACCAAGCATATTATTCCGAGATAAGGGAATACCATCCACGCCTTGTTTTCAACCAATTTATGATATCTTTCAAGGCTGAACGCCATGAACATAATCAGCGCAAGCTTTGCGATTTCGGAGGGCTGGAATGTTCCGAGACCCGGAACCCAAATCCAGCGTTTGAACTCCTCTTTGCCGGGTATTTCATAAGGATTAACAAGAACATATAACAGCAAAAGCAAGGCAAACACCATTGCAACGCCCGAAGCGTCTCTGAACACATCGGCTTTTATGAACGAAACCAATGCCATCAGCGTTATGCCGATAAATGCAAACAAGAGCTGATTTTTAAGGTAATAATAGGGGTCGTTCTTTGCCGATGAATCGTACCATGCGTTAACATAGCTTGCCGAAAACATCATGATAATTCCGACTGTCAGAATTATCATGACGAGCACAAGAAAAGTTATATCAATCGGGCCTGTCGCAATGCAGTCTTTAAGCTTTTTTCTGCGGCAGAATAAATCCCGGATGAGATAAAAAATACCGAAATGAGCTAAAAATTCCTTTTTCAAGGCTTTGCCTCCTCAGCGCAATATATATCCGCCGCAATACAGCACGGCAACGGCGGCAACACCGCCGAGAATGTTGACGGCAATCAGAATCAAAGCGATTTTTCGCTCGCTGAGGCCGTTCATTTCAAGATGGCGGTGAAGCGGAGCTGATTTCAGAAGTTTCTTTCCGCCGCTCGTTTTGTAATAAAGAACCTGCAAAACTTTTGAGCCGCCCTCAATAAAATATACAATTCCGGCGGGCAAAAGAATCAGCGGGCAGCCGATCGCATAAGCAAGCGCAACGACCATGCCGCTAAGAAACATTGAGCCGCCTTCCCCCATCTGCACCTTTGCGGGGTGCCTGTTCCAAACGAGAAATCCGAGACACGCTCCGGCAAGAGCCGCCGCAGCCATTGAAAAGCCGAACAAGCCTTTCAAAGCCGCCGCAACGCCGATTGCCGCAGCCGTGGTTAAGGTTACTCCGCCGCACAGGCCGTCAATCCCATCCGTATAATTGACGGCGTTTACGGCAGAAAATATATAAACAATGCCGAAAATCCAATAGAAAAAGCCCATGCTGACCGTTCCGACAAACGGAATAAACATATAAGGCTCGCCCTGCATCGCCATAAACAGACTTGTGAGATAGGCAACGCAGGTCAGAAGCTGCAAAACCGTTTTTTCCCTGACGGTCATGCCGAGGTTCATTCCCTTGACCGACCTTGCATAGTCATCAACAAAGCCGATAAATCCGAAAGCAAGCGCCGTCAGTATTCCGCTCCACAGCTTTGTATACATTTCCGACGCAATGAGACTGCCGCTTGCGGTTATATCGCCGCCCATGAGCCTGTCGGTCACAACGGTCAGCAAAATTGCGGCGCAGGTTCCGATTATGAACATTATTCCGCCCATAGTCGGCGCATCTTTCCCCGTGAGCCGCTCCGAGCGGGCTTCAAGAACCGTCCGCCCGAATTCCAGCCGCCGAAGCCACGGAACAAAAACGAATCCGAGAACTGCGGTTATCGCAAGCCCTGCGGCGCCTGCGGTCAGTATTGCCGCTGCGGTTTTCATGCCGTGAACATTCCTTTCAGAGAATCATTTTTGTGAATCAAGATAATCATAGATAGAATAGATAACATCTTCAAGCTTCATTCCCCTGCTTGCCTTAAACAGAACTGCGTCGTCCTCTTTAAGGAAGCCTTCAAGAGCCTTTGAAAGCTCCTGCTTATCGTCAAAGCTCTCAACAGTCTTTACGCCGCCCTCCGACGCCGCTTTTGCGGTCTGACGGGAACGCTCACCGTAAGTAAACAGAGCGTCAATGCCGTTTTCCGCCGCCTTAACGCCGACATCGTAATGCGCCTTTTCGCTGACATGGCCGAGTTCAAGCATGTCGCCGATAACGGCTATCCTGCGCCTTGCTTTCATCTCTCCGAGAACGGAGAGAGCCGCCGCCTGAGAATCGGGGCTTGCGTTATAACAGTCTTCAATAAAGGTAATTCCGCTTTTTTTGTTAATGCGCTGTCTCATTCCCGAGGGAACATAATTTTTCAATGCTTCAAGGGCGTCTCCCGGCTCGATGCCGAAAAGCGACCCTGCGGCAACAGCCGCAAGCGCATTATAGACATTGTGGCGGCCCGTAAAGGGCAGGCTCACTCTCAACGAGCCGCCGTTGAAACCGACAGTCAAAACGGTTTCGTTATCTTTGGAGGTTATATCTGATGCCTTAAATAATGAATTTTCGTTGTCAATGCCGTAATAAATTACGGGGTGCGCTCCGGGACGAACGGTAACGAGCATGTCGTCGTCGCCGTTGAGAATCAGCGGAGCTTTTTCGCTCATACCGTGAAGAATTTCAAGCTTTGCTCTGAGAATACCCTCTCTTGAGCCGAGCTTTTCAATGTGAGAAACGCCGATGTTTGAAATAATCGCCGCATCGGGTCTGACCGCTTTGGTCATGCGTGAAATCTCGTCAAAGCCGCTCATTCCCATTTCGATAACCGCCGCTTCATGGCTTTTTTCAAGGCGGAAAAGGGTCAGCGGAACACCGATTTCGTTATTGAGGTTGCCCTCGTTCTTCAAAGTGTTGTATTTTGCGGACATGACCGCATGGGTCATTTCCTTGGTTGTTGTTTTGCCGACGCTGCCCGTGATTCCGACAACGGGAATCTTAAACAGGCTTCTGTAATATCCCGCAAGGTCGAGCAGAGCTTTGCGGGAGCTTTCAACGACAATCTGTCGGCTGTCAAGCCCGCAGTCTCTCTCGCAGATAACCGCCTGCGCTCCGCTTTCAACCGCTTTTGCGGCAAAATCGTTGCCGTCAAAATTTTCGCCCTTTATGGCAATAAAAAGACAGCCAGGGGTTATCTTTCTCGTGTCGGTGCAAACCTCCGAAAAGCTTCCGTCAAGCTCCGTTGCAGAGCCGACCGCTTGCGCCGCCTGCCTGAATGTTATAGGCTTCATTTGCCTGCCTCCGTTTTTCCGGAAAGTATTCCTGCAACAACTTCTCTTTCGTCATAGTGGATTTTGCCGCTTGCAAGAATCTGATAGGTTTCCTGACCCTTGCCGGCAAGCACAACGATATCGCCCTCCTGCGCCGCTTCAAGAGCCTTTCTGATAGCCTCCGTGCGGTCGCTGTCAACGATAATCCTTGATTCATGCTTTCCGATTCCCGCAGTTATATCCTTGATAATAGCTTCGGGATCTTCGCTTCTCGGATTATCCGAGGTGATAACGGCAATATCCGATAGCCTTGCTCCGATTTCGCCCATAATGGGTCGCTTGGTTTTATCTCTGTCTCCGCCGCAGCCGAAAACGGATATTACCCTGCCCTTTGCGATTTCACGAACGCAGGTCAGCACATTTTCAAGCCCGTCGGGGGTGTGGGCATAGTCAATTATTACGGTATAGGGTGTGTCGGTCGGAACGACCTCCATTCTTCCGGGAATTCCCTTGCATTCCGCAAGTGCGTCAAGAACGGCTTTGAAATCCATGCCGAGCTCAACAAGGCAAACTGCCGCTCCCATTGAGTTATAAACCGAAAATTTGCCCGGAACTCCGAAATTCAGCCTGCCTATATTATTATTGCTCAGAAGTTCATACTGAACGCCCGAAGCGGTGATTTTAATGTTCTTTGCGGAATAATCGCAGTTATCGCCGTTGACCGAAAAGGTCACTCCCCTGCAATCGGTTCCGCTTATCATATATTCTGCACATTCATCGTCGCCGTTAACAACAGCAAGAGAAGCGTTTTCAAAAAGCATGTGCTTTGCGGCTTTGTAGTTCTCAAACGAGCCGTGATAATCAAGGTGGTCACGGGTAAGATTAGTAAAGATTGCCGCCTCAAAATGAACGCCGTCAACTCTGCGCTGGTCAAGAGCCTGAGAGGAAACCTCCATAACGCAGTATTCGCATGAGCATTCAGCCATTTCGGCAAAAAGCGAAAACAGCTCGTAGCAGTCGGGAGTTGTCAGCGAAGCGGGATATTCCTTATCGCCGACGATGTTCTTGACCGTTCCGATAAGACCCGTCTTATGGCCGAGAGAATCAAGAACGGATTTTATGATGAAGCATGTTGTCGTTTTGCCGTTGGTTCCCGTAACGCCGATAAGCTTCAGCTTCTTTTCGGGATGGCCGAAAAATGCGGCGCAAAGGCGGGCATAAGCGCTTCTTGTGTTTTCAACAAGAATCTGCTTTTCAAGCCCTAAGTCTTTCTGAACGACAACTGCCGCCGCACCGTTCTCAAGGGCTTCCTTTGCCTTGGTGTGGCCGTCAAAATGTTTGCCCTCGATGCAGATAAAAATACATCCTTTGCAAACCTTTGCCGAATTGTCGGTTATATATGTTATCTCCGTATCTTCAAAGTTTTCGGCAGCTCCGAAATCTCTGAGAATTGTTTTTAAAGTCATCTTTTATCCTCCTGAAAAACCTAATCCGCATAGTCGTTAACGCCCGTATTTGATTTGAAATAAACCGTTACGGTTTTTCCGTATTCGACTTCTTCTCCCGGTTCAATGCTCTGGTCATAAGAAACAAGCTCGCCCTCATTCAAAGCATTGCCCGATATCTTGATATTTAATCCTGCGGAAAGTGCATATTTATTAGCCTGCGAAACGCTCATCTGCCTGAGGTCGGGCACCTTGACCGTCACTCTTTCGGCATCCTGTTCGGTGTAAAGAACGATGATTCCGTTCTGAGGCATTGTCTGATTATATGACGGCATCTGACTGACAACAACATCGCCCTCGCCCACAACCTTTGCCTCAAAGCCCTCGTTTTCGAGCAGCTTCTTCGCATCGTCAACATTACTGCCCACAAGGTTCGGAGCGTTTGTGTCAAGCAGTTCCATTTCTTTCTCTGTGTACTGCCTTTCAACGCCGAGATATTCGAGCGTTTTTTCAACAACCTTTGCCGCAACGGGGGTACAAATCTGACCGCCGTTAATCTGGCCGACAGGCTCGTCAACGAGAATCAGAACGGCAATTTCCGGGTCATCGGCAGGAGCAAAGCATCCAAAAGACGCAACATATTTTTTGCCGCCTGCGCTGAGCTTTTGGGAAGTTCCGGTTTTGCCCGCAACTCTGTAGCCCGCAACATAGGCATTTTTACCCGTTCCGCTTGAAACAACGGCTTCCATCATATCGGCAACCGTCTTTGCGGTCTGCTCTGAAATGACCTGACGCCTGACATTCGGCTGAGTTTCTTTAATCACATTTCCGTTTTCGTCAAGCTGTTTCTGAACGAGATAAGGGGTCATAAGCTTGCCGCCGTTGGCGATTGCGCTGATTGCGGTTATCATCTGAATCGGCGTTACCTGAAATGACTGACCGAAGGATGAGCTTGACAGCTCAACGATTCCCATACTGTCAAGGCTGTGGTAGTTCTGACCTGCAATCGGAACATTTTCTGCAGGCAGGTCAATGCCCGTCTTTTCCGTGAAACCGAACGCTTCAAAATATTCAAAGAATTTTTCTGCGCCGAGCTTCTGACCGACTGTTATAAAAAACGGGTTGCAGGAATTCATCAAGCCCTCTTTCAGGGTCTGAGTTCCGTGGCCTGTTCGCTTGTGGCATTTTATCGTTCTGTCCGCAACCTGAATTTTGCCCGAGCAGGTGTAAGTCATATCAACCGGCACGGCATTTTCTTCAAGTGCGGCGGAAGCTGTTATTATTTTGAAAACCGAGCCGGGCTCGTATGTATCGCTGACTATGAAATTTCTCCATTTGCTGAAAAGCAGATTGTTTCTTGCAGTTTTGTATTCTTCCTCGTCGGTTATTTCGGCGAGCTCCTCTTTATCCTTTTCGCTCAGCGCCTGCGGGTCGTTAAGGTCATAGTTTTCCATCGACGCCATTGCAAGGATTGCGCCCGTGTCAACATCCATGACAAGCCCGTAGGCTCCCTTGCCGTTTGAATCAACATAAGCCTGTTCAAGCGCATCTTCAAGATACCGCTGGATAACCTCATCGATTGTCAGCACAAGGCTCGTTCCCCTGACAGCGTCGTAAACCGTTTCAAATTCACGGCTCATGACATCGCTTTTGCCGTTTTGGGCGGTTATTATTCTGCCCGGAGTACCTGTCAGAATGCTGTCGTATTTAAGCTCGATTCCCGAGCGGCCGATATCGTCGGTTCCCGTAAATCCGATAACATTCGACGCCAGCGTTCCGTAAGGATAATATCTTTTAACATCGGGGTCAATTCCGAGGGCGGAGCTGTAATAAATTCTTTTTTTAGTTCCTTTCAGCTCACCGCCGTTATCGCCGATTACATAGTATTCGTAGTATTGAGTCAGCAGCTCGGCTATTTTCTCTTTTTCCTCAAATTCAATCTGGCGTTTGACAACCAGATAAGCATATTTGTTTTTATCGGCTTTTTCTTTTATTTTCTCAAGCTCAACTCCCGTTATCTCCGAAAGCTTTCTGCAAAGGTCGTTTTTGAAATCCTCGTTTTCAATTTTGGCAGGCTTGATATAAACCTTCCAGACCGAAGCGCTCTTTGCAAGCACGGTTCCGTTGGCGTCATAAATAATGCCTCTCTCTGCGGAAATTTCGGTGTCATGGAGCTGATTTTTCTCTGCCTGTTCTTTGTATTGTTCGCTGTCAACAAGCTGAATTCTGACAAGGTTCGCCGCCGACGAACCGAAAACGACGAGCGAAAGCAGCAAAAAGACCGTTGCGGCCCTTAAAAACAATTTTCTCTTTGGCGATACCTTTTTCAAAAGCCGTGCCTTCCTTTCATAACTATGCAAAAAAACGCTGCCTCAAAATAAAGCGTACAAAATCCTCATTCCCGATAAACAAACGCACCGGAAACAGTTTTTAACCCGCTGAAAATTGAGACAGCCTTGACTATAACATATACATATGCTTGTAACCGCTTTTCGTATGCAGACAAAACAATTTAAACAGCCTCAGCCTTCAGTCTCGGCTTTGCTCTCAACGGTTTTGCCCCCCGCTACCGCTACCTTGTCGCCATCCGAGTTTTCAAAGTAGTGGATCTGATATCTTTCGAGCTGATGCATCCCCAAAACGGAAACAGCATATTCGTCAACCTTTTCAATCGAAGCAATCGAGTTGAGTTGCATAACAAGCCTTGTGTTTTCGCTTCTTGCCTCGCTGAGCTTCGTTTCAACATTCGCCGCCTCGTTTTCAATCAGTATAAGGCTGATTTTGGAAAACAGGATTGAAACGCAAAGAACCGCCAATACAGCGGAAATCATAAAGATTTTAAGCGCACGGAGAGCAGAGGAAACGGAGCTTTTTCTGAGCTGAACAACAGACTTGCGGGTATCCCTCTGCGGCACATTCTGCCGCCTGCGCTCGGGAAGCTCCGGCTGAAGCTGCGGCGCCGCATTTGACTTTATCACGGGCATGTCATACAGCGAAAGGTCGTATGCTTCACTGCGGTTATAATCAGCCATTTCCTCTTTCCTCCTTTCTTTACCGGGCAATTATGCCACGGCCATCCGTCATTTTTAACCGTTATCGGTCAGTTTCTCAGCCGTTCGCAGTCTTGCGCTTCGGCTTCTTGAATTATCGGCAAGCTCCCGGTCGCCGGGAGATACTGCTTTCATCACCTTTGCCCTCGGCTTTTTGCCGCAAACGCAAACCGGAAAATTCTTCGGGCAGGTGCAGCCCTTTGTAAGCGATGAGAAAACATGCTTCACTGCTCTGTCCTCAAGCGAATGGAAGGTTATAACGCTGATTCTTCCGCCCGGGTTGAGACAATCGAACATATCCGAAACCGCATTTTCAAGCCCGTCAAGCTCGCCGTTGACATAAATCCGAATTGCCTGAAAAGTTCTTCTTGCAGGATGCCCGTCACGCCTTGCGGCGGCGGGAACGGCGGATTTGATTATTTCCGCAAGCTCGAGTGTTGTTTCAATGGGCTTTTGTTCTCTCGCTCTGACAATCGCCTTTGAAATTGACGGAGCAAATTTTTCTTCTCCGTATTCAAAGATTATTCTTTGAAGCTCTTTCTGTTCAAGGGAATTTATCACCTGAGCGGCGCTCACGCCCTCCAAGCTCATTCTCATGTCAAGCGGCGCATCGTGATGAAACGAAAACCCTCTCGACGGCTCGTCAAGCTGATGGGAGCTGACTCCGAGATCGGCTAAAACCCCGTCAACTCCGCTTACGCCGAGAGATGATATTATGTTTTTAATATTAAAGAAATTATCGTGGACAACCGTTACGCATTCAAACTCCGATAGTCTTGATCTGAGCGTTTCGATTGCCTGCGGGTCACGGTCTATTGAAATCAGCCTGCCCGTTGTGAGCCGTTTGGCTATCTCACGGGAGTGGCCGCCTCCGCCCGCCGTGCAGTCAACATAGATTCCGTCGGGCTTAATATTCAGCGAATCAATTGTCTCCTCAAAAAGCACGGGGATATGGTGAAAAGAATCGGGAATTGAATTCATCATTTTTTATCCCTCGGAGCGCTGTAGCTGACCTTGCTGAAATCAAGATCGTCATCTTCATCGCTCTTTTCGCTCCACGCCTGCCAATTCTCGGGAGTCCAGAGTTCAACTCTGTCCATCATTCCGACTGCAAGAACCTCGTCGTCAAGCTCGGCATATGCTTTGAAATCTTCCTTAATTGAAATTCTGCCGGATTTATCGAGAGTCAGCCTTTCAACTCTGTCGGCAAGCTTTCTCTGAGCTCTCGCCTGCTTTTCGCCGGAAAACGCCGAAACAAAAGCAAAGCTGAAATCCTCCCAGCCTTCTTCGGAGAAAAGAACAAGACAAGGTTCGCCGTGAATCGACTTCATTATGTAGACGGTTTCTCCGAGATCTTTTCTGAATGTGGGCGGAACCGTCATTCTATTAACTTGGTCAAACTTACGCAGTTCTTTACCCGCTAAAAGCAAAGACAATTCTCTCACATCCTTTCTCGGAGGCTCCTTTAGGCTCCTTTTCTACCCTTGTGACTCCTATTATATATTGAACTTCCGATAATTACAAGTCTTTTTTGAAAAAAATCAAATAAATTTTTCAAGTTTTTTTGCAGACTTGGGGTAAAAAATATTTCAAACACAATATATCGGATTTTAAGCGGTCAGAATAAGCATGTCCTCGGGGCTGATTCCCGGCTGCAAGGCGCAATTGATGGCAAGAGCGGTCAGCTTCGACGCTCTTTCTATCATCAAATCCACCTCTCTCGGAGTGACCATCATGCTGCCTGCCGACTTGCTTTCGTCAATACTGCCGCCGCCGAAATCCATAATCAGCGTCTCTGCGTCAACAACCGTCGGCACTCCGACCGCAATAACGGGAACGCCCAAGGTGTTTTCGCTTATCTCCTGCCTTGAATTGCCTACTCCCGAGCCGGGGACAATGCCCGTGCTGCACATCTGAACCGTTGTTCCGAGCCTTTCAACATTTCTTGCGGCAAGAGCGTCAACGGTTATGACAAAATCGGGTTTCAGTGTCTGAACGGCACCCATTATCAGCTCTGCGGCTTCTGCTCCCGTTTCGCCGAGAACGCCCGTTGAAAAAGCGCTGACGCTTCGCAAGCCGTTAAGCCCTGTCGCTTTCAGCAGCTCGCCTTTTATATGACGGGTTGCAAAAATCATTGAAGCGCACTTCGGGCCGAGCGCATCGGGGGTAATTCTCATGTTGCCCAGACCCGCAACAAGAGCGCTTCCTTCGCAGGGAAGCAGCTTTCTAATCTCTTCGGTCAGGGTCGGAAGGCTCTCATCGATGAATTGAGCATGCTTGGCAAAGGGCTCAACCTCAACGGTAACATATCTGCCCTTAGGCTTGCCTATCTCCCTCTCTCCCTCAGCATTTAAAACTTCAATTCTCGTAACTTTTGCCTTTTGAGCTTCAAAGGTTTCAATTTTGACTCCCGACGGAGTATTATTGCCGAAAGATTCGCATCTTTCAAGCGCTAAATCGGTTCTGAAATTCATATTTTATTTTCCTCTTGCTTTTTTTCTTGAAATATAGTATAGTTAATTTAACGATTGTCGAATTTTTCAAATATTTTTAAAAAAAATCTTGCAATCAGCCAAAAAATGTGATATCATATTCACCTGTACGAAGAAGGAGGTGCCATCATGCCCAATATTAAATCAGCTAAAAAGAGAGTTATCGTTAACAAGACCAGAGCTGCAAGAAATAAGTCACGCAACACAGCTCTTAAAACTGCTATCAAAAAGGCTCACGCAGCTGTTGAAGCAAATGCTCCCGAAGCAAACGCTCTTGTAAAGGAAGCTATCAAAAAGGTAGATCAGGCTGCCGCTAAGGGTCTTATCCACAAGAACAACGCTGCTCACAAGAAGTCAGCTCTTGCTCAGCTCATTAAATAAGGCAGTTGTTTGCAAAAATCAGATAACCGTGGTTGTAAACTTTTTATGACCACGGTTGTTTAATTATTGACAAGTGAAAGCATTTCAGATATAATAGGCTTAACCAAATAATTACATTCGGGAGGTAGTTTCATGAAGTGCATTAAGAAAGTTCTCAAGGTTATCGGAATAATCGCCGCTGTTGCAGGTGCAGCTGCAGGCATTTATTTTGCAGTTAAGAAATTCCTTGACAAGAAAAATCAGACAGCAGACTGCGAAGAAAACTATGTTTCCTGCTCCTGCTGCGAGGCATAATCAATTCGCCGCTATTTCCCCCGCCTTTTCGGGCGGGGGATTTTTCTAAGATTTTATTAATTATTTTGCAACGAGGTTGACAATCGGCAAAATCAATATTATATTAGTCATTGGGCAGCAAGCCTGACGGTCATTTTTCCTTGGGCTTTGCGAGAAAGGATGCAATCAGTCCGCAGATAATCGCCGCCGTAACTCCTGCCGAAGACGCCGTGAAGCCTCCGGTCAGTATTCCTCTGATCCCCTGCTCGGCAATTGCCTTTTCAACGCCCTTTGCCATGGCGTAGCCGAAACCGGTCAAGGGAACCGTTGCTCCCGCTCCCGCCCACTCTGCGAGCGGCTCATAAACCCCGACGGCTGTCAGAATCACGCCGCCGACAACAAATGCAACGAGAATCCGTCCCGGGGTCAGCTTGGTTAAATCGATCAGAAGTTGACCGATAAGGCATATTAATCCGCCTATAGCAAAAGCTTTGAGCAAATCAATAAATATATCCATTTTCACTCATCCAATCTCACTTTTTTGATTATTATCGGTAAATAATCGGAAAATATACTTATTTTTTTCAACAACCTATTGACAAATCCCTCTTTAATCAATAATATTTATATTGTGGTTTTCCGGGGGGAAACAAACATATTTAAAAGGAGATTCAGACATGGTATTTGAAAAAGTTAAAAAAATCATCAGCGAACAGCTTGAGGTTGATCAGAGCATCATCAACGAAGGTTCATCAATAACCGGCGACCTCGGCGCAGACAGCCTTGACCTTGTTGACCTTGCAATGTCAATTGAGGACGAATTTGATATCGAGCTTTCCGACGAGGCTCTTGAAAAAATCAAGACAGTCGGCGATCTTGCATCCTACATCGAAGACAGAATCTGATTTCTTCACCGCAGCCGAACCGCTGCGGTGTTTTTTAATATGAACTTTCAACGGAGGTTCTTTGATGATTATTAATAATGCAATTGTTTACGGTGCGGATTTCTGCGCCGCCGAAGCGGATATTGAAATTGAAAACGGAAAAATAAAACGGGTAGGCAAAATTGAGGAATCGGGCGAAGATTTTTCAGGCTGTGTCATTCTGCCCGGATTCATTGATATTCACATTCACGGCTGCAATATGGCTGACGCAACCGACGGAAAACCCGGCTCGGCGGCAGCCATGAGCCGCTGGCTTGTCACCAAAGGAGTAACCTCATTTTGCCCGACAACCATGACTCTCCCGCCGCAAACGCTGAAAGAATGCTTCTCGTTCATTAAAACCACCATGGGCAATGAGGAGGGCGCATATATTCACGGCATCAACATGGA
>JBJEQD010000123.1:0-26531 GCA_051881575.1 Acutalibacteraceae bacterium
GTGAGGTCGCCCGATATGTCGATTACCTGATTGCCGATTTTAAGCATTATGACAGCGAAATTCATCAAAAATGGATAGGCTTGCCGAATGATTCGGTGAAAGAAAATATCGCATATTTTCTTGAAAGCGGCAGGCAGATTCATATCAGGATTCCCGTCATTCATAAAATAAATGATGAACCTGAGGGCTTCGCAAAATTCTTTTCCCGGTTTGATTCGTCAAATGCGGTCTTTGAATTTCTTGCTTATCACGAGTTCGGCAAGGATAAATGGAAAGGCAAATATCAGATTGAGGACGGCTTTGTGCCGCCCGAAACAATCAAAAATTTTGAGGAAACATTCAAAAAATACGGACTTAAAACCGTGAGAACATAAATTATTTCAGGGAAGTGCAGTTATTATGAATTATTATTTTGACAGCAAAAGAATAACCGAAATGGCAAAGTCACTTTTTGCCGAAAAGAGGGCGGGCAAACGCCTTGACGGATGGTTCATTGCCAAAGAAGCCGAGCTGGAGCTTGCTAAAAAATATGAGGGAGAGAACGAAGAAGTTAAGAAAGCTCTCATTCTCAAAGAAATAATCAAGACAATTCCGCTTTATCTGAGCGATTATCAGATTTTTGCAGGAACTCAGGACGACGCATTTGCAAGAAGCTATGCGCTGATTAATCCCGCATTTAAAGTTGAGGAGTTCAGCGGCTACTGCGACCCGACTGCGGTTTTTGACGATATCGAGCCGAACGGGGAGTTCACCGCCGAGAGAATTGATAAGGTCAGAAAAGAATTTGCCGAAACGGAATATGCCGAAAAGCTCAGAGAGGTTTACGGCAAAGCCGAGTGCTACACAAAAGAGGTTATATTCTTCTTTGAGCAGGTAACGGGTCATCTTATCCCCGATATGCGCTATGCGATAAAACACGGCGTTAAGGATATGATAAAGAAAACCGAGGGCAAAGAGGGCAACGGCTATAAGGCTTTTGCAATCGCTCTTGAATGCGCCCCGATTCTTGCAAACCGTTATGCCGATATGGCAAAGGAAAAGGCTCTCACGGCTTCGCCCGAAAGAAAAGCCGAGCTTGAACTCATGGAGAAAACTCTTCGCAAGGTTCCCGAAAACGGAGCGGAAAATCTCTATGAAGCAATTCAGTCATTCATGATTATGTGGCAGATTATGTGCCTTGAGCAGTCGCCGAACCCGTTCGCATTCTCGGTTGGCAATGCTGACAGAATCTTTGAGCCTTACAGAAACGGTCTTGACCGAGAGACTGCCGCATCGCTTTTCAAGCATTTCCTTGTTTTCTTCAATGTTGCCGACAGAAGCTGGGCGATTTCTCAGAATATCATCGTCAGCGGCCGTGACCTTTGCGGCAACGATCTTACCAACGAAACAACCTATGCGCTCATGGACGCATATTATGACATGAACCTGCCTCAGCCGATTCTTTCGGTTAAGCTTCATAAGAACACCCCCGCAAAGCTTTATGAGGAGATGGGCAAATTCCTGTTCACTCCCGGCACGCTCACTCCGTCATTCTTCAATGATGATTCGCTGTTTACCGTGCTTTCGTCAAAGGGCGTTGCGGACGGCGACCTTGCCGATATTTCAATCGCAGGCTGTCAGGAGCCGCTTATCATGGGCAAGGATAACGGCAACACAACCAACAGCTGGCTGAATCTTCCAAAGATTCTCGAAATGACTCTGACGGGCGGTGTTTCGGCAATAACGGGCGAAAAGCTTGTTGATGTTGAAAAGTGCAAGCTTGAAAATGTCAGAGAAGCATTTTATGAAAATGTTAAAAAGTTCGTTGCGGAAATGGGAAAGGCGGCAAACGGAGCCTCCGCAGCTCTTTCAACTCAGAGAGTGCCGTTCCTTTCGTGCCTCATGGGCGGCCTTGAAAACGGCATTGACGCAAGAGACATTCACGAGCAGGGAACAGAATATAACGGCAGCGGCTGCCTTATTCACGGCGTTTCGGTTATCGCCGACAGCTTCGCCGCTATCGATAAACTCCTTGCCGAGAGACCGCAGGATAAAGATAAGCTTGTTGACGCAATGAAAGCGGATTTCAAAGGCTATGAGGAACTGCGTGACTTCCTGCTTTCGGCAGATAAATTCGGAAACAACATTAAAAAGGTTGACGAAGAAGCGGGCGAGATAGCTTCAAAGGTTGCAGATATTGTTTCATCAACCAAAAACTACCTCGGCAACCCGTTCAGACCCGATTTCAGTTCGCCCTCAACCCATTTGCTTTATGGCTATTGGGTCGGCGCAACGCCCGACGGCAGAAAATCGAGAGATATGCTCGGCTACGGCGTTGACCCGCTCTACGGAAGCGCTGAAAACGGTCTCGGCTTCCGTATGCTCTCAAATATGAATATGCCATTTGAAAAGATGAACGGCGGCTACGCTTCACATCTCGGCATTGACCCCAAATATTTCAAATCCGGAACATATGAGGAAAAGGGCATAGAATTCAGAGATAAGGTCATAAATCCCTTGTTCTTTAACCCGATGAAAGACGGCGTTTCGCCTTTCTATCTCTATGTCAATGTCACAACTGCCGAGATTCTCAGAAAGGTGCTTGCAGACCCGAAAAAATACGCTCCGAGCGGAGTTTACATTATGAGAATCCACGGCACATTCGTTAACTTCCTTGACCTTTCGCCTGCAATTCAGCAGGATATCATAACAAGGCTTGACCCGAACTCGGCTTCGATGGCGTAAGGTGAAAATATGAATATAGTCGGAATTGATATCGGAACAACAAGTATCTGCGGCGTTGCGGTTGATATTGTCAGCGGCGATATTGTCAAATCCGTGACAAAAAAGAATAATTCATTCATTAATTCCGAAAAGGAATATGAAAGAATTCAGGATACCGAAGAAATCATGCGGAGCGTTACCGAGCTTCTCTCGGAGCTTGACGCAGAAAACGCTTTTGCAATCGGTTTTTCGGGTCAGATGCACGGCATAGTTTATGTTGACGAAAACGGCTCTGCTTTAAGCCCGCTTTATACCTGGCAGGATTCAAGAGCGGCGCTGGATTTCAAAGACGGAAAAACCTATGCTCAGACACTCGGCTGTTTTGCGGGCTACGGGCTTGCGACAGATTTTTATAACGAGCAGAACGGACTTGTTCCCGAAAATGCGTCATGTCTTTGCACTATTGCCGATTATGCGGCAATGCGAATTTGCGGGCTTAAAAAGCCGCTTGTTCATATCACAAACGCCGCAAGCCTCGGGTGCTTTGATATAAAAGAAAACCGCTTCACAATCGATAATCCGAGACTTCCCGAGGTTACGGCTGAATTTAAGGCAATCGGCGAATATAAGGGCGTTCCCGTCTGCGCCGCTCTCGGCGACAATCAGGCGAGCTTCATCGGCTCGGTCTCCGATTCGGAGGACGCTCTGATAAATGTCGGAACGGGTTCGCAGATTTCATGGCTTTCCGCTTCGCCCGTTGACGGCGGAGGACTTGAAACAAGACCGTTTGACGGCAGGAATTATCTTGCGGCGGGCTGTGCGCTTTGCGGCGGCAGAGCGTTTGCAATGCTTGAACGCCTTTTCAGAGAAATTGCTTCGCTTGCAGGGGATAATACTGACAGCCTTTATCCTCAGATTGACAGGCTTCTTGAAACCAAAACCGAAACAACACTTTCGGCGGACTGCCGTTTCTGCGGAACAAGAAGCGACCCCAATCTCAGAGGCTCAATAGGCAATATCAGCGAAAACAATCTGACAGTCGCCGACCTTGCCTTTGCAGTTCTGAACGGAGTGTCAAAGGAGCTCTACGATATGTATTCAAGCGGCGGCAAAAAGGCGTCGAAGCTCGTTTGCTCCGGCAACGGAATCAGAAAGAACGCCGCACTTCGCAGAATAGTATCCGAAATGTTCGGCTGTGAAATAAAGATTCCTCTTTATGCCGAGGAAGCGTCCTACGGCGCAGCCCTTGCGGCGGCGGTTGCAGGCGGAAAGTTCGGCAATATCTATGAGGCGTGCAAAATTATAAAATATAAGGGTGAATAACCGATGTTTTTTGAAGAACCGATTTTTTTTGAAAAGAACAGAGTGTTCAGAGTATATAAAGGCGGAAAGCTTTTTGCAGATTTCTTCGGCGACGATTCAACCGATGGCAGCTATCCCGAGGAATGGGTTGCTTCAAGCGTCAGGGCTCTCAACGAGGGTAGCACGGATGTGCATGAGGGAATCTCAAAAATCAAGGGAACCGAGCTTTATCTCAACGAAGCCGTTGAAAAATATAAATCCGAAATTCTCGGCGACAGAGAAGATATCGGAATTTTAACAAAAATTCTTGACAGCGCAATCAGGCTTCCCGTTCAAGCTCATCCCGACAAGGCTTTTTCCGAAAAGTATTTCTCTTCAAAATACGGCAAGGAGGAGAGCTGGATTATCCTTGCAACAAGACCCGGCGCAAAGATTTATTACGGCTTCAAAGACGGCGTAACGCTTGAAGATTTCTCAAAAGCCGTTGATGCGAGCGAGACGGATAAAAATGCTTTTGAGCATCTGCTTTGCTCGATTGATGTAAAGCCCGGTGATGTGATTTATATTCCCGCAAAAATGGTTCACGCAATCGGTTACGGCTGTTTACTGCTCGAAGTTCAGGAGCCGACCGATTTCACGATTCAGCCCGAACGCTGGTGCGGAGATTATAAGCTTTCCGATAACGAAATGTATATCGGTCTTGAGCGTGAACAGGCTCTCCAATGCTTTGATATCGGCAAAAGATATCCCGCTCCGCTTGAACCGAAGCTTATAAGAAGCGGCGAGGGAGTAAAATATGAAGCCGTTATCGATGAAACAATAACAACGAGCTTTTCGGTCAGAACGGCGGCTCTCAGCGGCGGAAGCTTTTCGCTTGACAGGGGAGCGGCGGTCTATGTTGTCACCGAGGGCAGCGGCAAAATCGTCGGCGGCGGTTATTCAAAGGATATCAAAAAGGGCGATTATTTCCTTATGCCCCAATGCGCCGCAGGCAAATATTCAGTTGAAAGCGCAGACATGAAAATCGTTGAATGCTTTGCATGAATCAAAATCACAGCGTCGGAGGATTGCATAAATGAATATACTCCACATGAAATATGCGGTTGAGATCGCAAACACAAAGTCGATAAGCAAGGCGGCTGAAAATCTCTATATGGGTCAGCCGAATCTCAGCCGTGCCATAAAAGAGCTTGAAGAAAATCTCGGCATAACCATTTTTAAGCGCACAACAAAGGGGATAACCGTAACTCCCGAGGGAGAAGAATTTCTTCAGTACGCCAAAAGAATAATTTCTCAGGTTGAGGAAGTTGAAGAAATCTATAAAAACGGCAAAAAGCGCAAACAGCGTTTTTCAGCCTGCGTTTCAAGGGCGAGCTATATTTCCGAAGCGTTTGCCCAATTCGCAAAGAATCTTTCTCCCGATGAACCTGCCGAAATTTTTTATAAAGAAACAAATTCCATGCGGACAATTAAAAATGTTGTGAATGAAGATTGCAACCTCGGCATAATCCGCTATCAGTCGGCATTTGACAAATATTTTTCATCTATGTTCAGCGAGAAAAAGCTCAATCACGAAACAATAACGGAATTTTCCTACCGTTTGCTTATGTCAAAAGAACATCCGCTTGCCGAAAAAGAGAATATAGAAATCAAGGATTTGTCCGATTTCATTGAAATCAGCCATGCCGACCCCTATGTTCCCTCTCTGCCGCTCATGGATGTCAGAAAAGCGGAGCTTTCGGACAATGCGGACAAGCACATTTATATATTTGAAAGAGGCAGTCAGTTTGTTCTGCTTGAAAAAGTACCGACTGCATTTATGTGGGTTTCTCCCGTGCCTCAGGAGCTTTTGGATAAATTCAATCTTGTTCAGAAGGTTTGCAAAGAGAACACAAAAATCTATAAAGATGTGTTGATTTACAGAAAAGGCTACAGGCTCAGCCCTCTTGACGACAGCTTTATAACCGAAGTTTGTGAAGCAAAGCGCAAAATAATGTGATTTGCGAAATATATTTGCTTAAATAGTACGGTTATATCGATAAAAGCATATCGATATGCGGTTTTAACATTTCCTTTCTTTGAAAAGATATGATAAAATATCCTCAGAAAGGAAGTGCAGCTATGAGAGCAAATCCGGCTGTTATAAAACGGCTGTCGGTTTATTTGCAGCTTCTCAGGCAGCTCCCGCCCGAAACCACCAACATTTCCGCAACCGTAATTGCAAAAAGCATCGGTTACGGCGATGTTCAGGTCAGAAAGGATCTGGCTTCGGTCAGCGGCGAGGGAAAGCCGAGAACAGGCTATGAGGTCGGCAACCTTATTAAATCGCTTGAAGAATACCTCGGTTTCAATTATCCCAAAAAAGCAATTATCGTCGGAGCGGGACGGCTCGGAACAGCCCTGCTTGAATATGACGGATTTAAGAGCTGGGGGCTTGAAATTGCGGCGGCTTTTGACGCCGACGAATCGAAAACGGATAAGTCAAAAAGAATATATCCCGTTTCCGATTTAAAGGAATTCTGCAAAAGCGGCGATATAAAAATAGGCATCATAACCGTTCCCGCTTCCGCTGCCCAGCAGGTTTGCGATTTGATATGCGAAACGCCGATAAAGGCTGTCTGGAGCTTTGCTCCGACCCATCTTTATGTTCCCGACGGCGTTGAGGTTCAATACGAAAACATGGCAGCTTCGCTTGCAAATATTCTGTGCAACATTGATTAAGGCAAAAAGGCAAAGGAGATAGATATTATATGGAAAAGAATTACATGATCGTTGACAGCGTTGAGACCCTTGAGGCCGCAATCGCAAGAGTCAGAGCGGCTCAGCAGAAGTTTTCAACCTATACTCAGGAGCAGGTTGACAAAATCTTTCTTGCGGCTGCAATGGCAGCTAACAAAATGAGAATCCCCCTTGCAAAGGCAGCCGTTGAAGAAACGGGCATGGGCATTGTTGAGGATAAGGTTATCAAAAATCACTATGCTTCCGAATACATTTATAATGCTTATAAATCAACAAAGACCTGCGGTGTTATTGAGGAGGACAAGGCTTACGGCATTCAGAAGATAGCCGAGCCTATCGGCGTTATCGCCGCAGTTATTCCGACAACAAACCCCACCTCAACCGCAATTTTTAAAACTCTAATCGCTCTTAAAACAAGAAACGGCATCATCATCAGCCCTCACCCCAGAGCAAAGAAATCAACCATCATGGCGGCGAAGATCGTTCTTGAAGCGGCTGTTGAAGCAGGCGCTCCCGAGGACATCATAAGCTGGATTGATGTTCCCAGCCTTGAAATGACAAACCTTGTTATGAAAGAGGCGGATATAATTCTTGCAACCGGCGGCCCCGGAATGGTTAAGGCGGCTTATTCAAGCGGCAAGCCCGCCCTCGGCGTCGGCGCAGGCAACACCCCCGCAATCATTGACAGCACCGCAGATATCGTTCTTGCCGTCAACTCAATCATTCATTCAAAAACCTTTGATAACGGTATGATCTGCGCTTCCGAGCAGTCCGTTATCGTTCATAAAGATGTTTATTCGGCTGTCAGAAAGGAGTTTGCAGACAGAGGCTGCTATTTTCTCAATGCCGCCGAGACCGAGAAGGTCAGAAAGACAATTCTTATCAACGGCGCACTTAACGCAAAGATAGTCGGTCAGAAGGCCCACACCATCGCCGCTCTTGCGGGCGTTGAGGTTCCCGAAGCAACAAAAATACTTATCGGCGAGGTTGAAAGCGTTGATATCTCCGAGGAGTTTGCTCACGAAAAGCTTTCACCCGTTCTTGCAATGTATAAGGCAAAGAGCTTTGAGGACGCTATGGACAAGGCTGAAAGACTCGTTGCCGACGGCGGCTACGGCCACACCTCGTCCGTTTATCTCAACACGGTAACCGAAAAAGCAAAGCTTGACGCTTTTGCCGCAAGAATGAAAACCTGCCGTATCGTTGTTAACACTCCCTCGTCTCAGGGCGGTATCGGCGACCTTTATAACTTCAAGCTTGCTCCCTCCCTCACCCTCGGCTGCGGCTCATGGGGAGGCAACTCCGTTTCGGAGAATGTCGGCGTTAAGCACCTGCTCAATATCAAAACCGTTGCTGAAAGAAGGGAAAATATGCTGTGGTTCAGAGCGCCTGAAAAGGTTTATATCAAGAAAGGCTGTCTGCCCGTTGCTCTTGCTGAGCTTAAAGATGTGATGAATAAGAAGAAAGCCTTTGTTGTTACCGACAGCTTCCTTTATAAGAACGGCTACACCAAGGCGATAACCGACAAGCTCGACGAAATGGGCATCGTTCACACCACTTTCTATAATGTTGCTCCCGACCCGACTCTTGCGAGCGCAAGAGAGGGCGCAGCTCAGATGACTTCATTTGAGCCTGATGTTATTATCGCAGTCGGCGGCGGCTCTGCAATGGACGCCGCAAAGATTATGTGGGTTCTCTATGAGCATCCCGAAGCCGACTTCATGGATATGGCAATGCGTTTTTCCGATATCAGAAAGCGTATTTACACCTTCCCCAAAATGGGCGAAAAGGCTTATTTCATCGCAGTTCCCACAACAGCAGGCACGGGCAGCGAGGTTACTCCCTTTGCGGTTATCACCGATGAAAAGAGCGGCGTTAAATATCCTCTTGCCGATTACGAGCTTATGCCCAAAATGGCAATTGTTGATGCTGACATGATGATGAACGCTCCCAAGGGGCTCACGAGCGCATCGGGTATCGATGCCGTAACGCACGACCTCGAAGCCTATGCTTCAATGCTTGCAACCGACTACACCGACGGCCTTGCTCTGCGTTCGCTCAAGATGATTTTTGAAAATCTTCCCGCAGCATATGACAACGGTCCCAACGATCCCGTTGCAAGAGAGAAGATGGCAAACGCCGCAACAATGGCAGGCATGGCTTTTGCAAACGCTTTCCTCGGCGTATGTCACTCAATGGCTCATAAGCTCGGCGCTTTCCATCATCTGCCTCACGGCGTTGCAAACGCTCTGATGATAGACGAGGTTATCCGCTTCAATTCAAGCGAGAAGCCCGTCAAGATGGGAACATTCCCGCAGTATGACCATCCCCACACTCTCAACAGATATGCTCAGGTTGCCGAATATCTCGGACTCAAAGGCAGAAACGATTCCGAAAAGGTTGAAAATCTTATCAAGGCAATCGACGAGCTTAAAGAAAAGGTCGGCATCAAAAAGACAATCCGTGACTACGGCATTGATGAGAAAGACTTCCTTGACAGACTTGACGAAATGACCGAGCAGGCGTTCGACGATCAGTGCACGGGTGCAAATCCCCGTTATCCTCTTATGAGCGAGATTAAGCAGATGTATCTCAACGCATATTACGGAACGCATGAAGAAGTTTAAGGAGGAAACGACAATGAATTTAGACAGAATTATAGCGGTCAGAAACAACAAGACCGTTTACCGTGACGGCGATAAAACCTATAAAGTGTTTGATTCCGATTATAAAAAATCCGAAATTCTCAACGAGGCTCTCAATCAGTCGCTTGTTGAGGAAACGGGAATAAACATTCCGAAGCTTCTCGGAGTTACTGCAATCGAGGATAAATGGGTTATCGTTTCCGATTATATCCCCGGCAAGACTCTTGACAGACTCATGCAGGAAAATCCCGGAAAGAAAGACGAATATCTTGAAATGTTCGTTGATCTTCAGATTGAAATGCACAAAGCCAAAGCCCCCGGCCTTCGCAAGCTTAAAGACAAGATGAACATGAAGATTTCTCAGGCGGATATTGACGCAACAACCCGCTATGACCTTCACACCCGCCTTGAATCCATGCCCAAGCATAACAAGCTCTGCCACGGAGATTTTAACCCCTCAAATATTATCGTTACCGATGACGGTACACCCTATATCATCGACTGGTCTCATGCAACCCAGGGCAACGCCTCTGCAGATGTTGCAAGAACCTATCTGCTTTTCTGGCTCAGCGGAGACATTGAAACCGCCGAAAAGTATCTTGACCTTTTCTGCAAAAAGAGCGACACGGCAAAGCAGTACATTCAGAAGTGGCTTCCCATCGTTGCGGCTTCTCAGTCAGTAAAGGGCAAGCCCGAGGAGAGACAGTTCCTGCTTTCATGGGCGACTGTTGTTGATTACGAATAATAAACGGAGGATTTTAAAATGAAAGTTACTGTTTGCATCGGCAGCTCCTGCCATCTTAAAGGCTCAAGACAGATTGTTGAAGAGCTTCAGTATCTCATTGCGAATAATAATCTTAAAGAAAAGGTTGAGCTCGGCGGAACTTTCTGCATGGGCGACTGCAAAAACGGTGTGTGCGTTACCGTTGACGGCAACAAGTTTTCGCTTACTCCGGAAACCACCTCGGAATTCTTTGAAAAAGAAATTTTGGCAAAGGTGTGAAACAGCAGATGATTATTCAGATTTGTGTCGGCAGCTCCTGTCATCTCAAGGGCTCCGAAGAGATAGTCCGTCTGCTTAATGAAAGAATCTCAGAGAGCGGCCTGCAAGATGAAATAACTCTTGCAGGCAGTTTCTGCATAGGAAAATGCAGCAGAACGGGCGTTTCGGTTCAGGTTGACGATGAAATCGTAACGGGCGTTACGGTTGACGGCTTTGACGATTTTTATAATAAATATGTTTTGAAAAAAGGGGAGTAATAGGCAATGGCAGAATTCCTGAAGCTTAAAAAATCCAACTGCAAAAACTGTTATAAATGTATCCGCCATTGCCCTGTTAAATCCATAAGATTTTCGGGCAATCAGGCGAATATCGTTCCCGAGGAATGTATTCTCTGCGGTCAATGCTTTGTTGTTTGCCCGCAGAACGCAAAAGAAATTGCGGATTCAACGGAGCTTGTCAAGGTTCTTATTCAGTCGGGCAGCCCCGTAATTGCGAGCGTTGCTCCGTCTTTTGTTGCGAACTATGACGGCGTGGGCATTGAAAGCCTGCGTGCCGCTCTTAAAAAGCTCGGCTTTGCCGATGCCGAAGAAACCGCAATCGGCGCAACAATGGTTAAAAAAGAATACGAAAGAATGATAAATGAGGACGGCAGAGATGTTCTTATTTCCTCCTGCTGTCATTCAATAAATCTTCTGATTCAGAAATATTTTCCGTCGGCTCTGCCGTATCTTGCCGATGTTCTTTCACCCATGCAGGCGCATTGCACCGATATTAAGCGCAGAATTCCCGAAGCAAAGACCGTGTTTATCGGCCCTTGCGTTGCGAAAAAGGACGAGGCAGACAGAAGCGGCGGCATCGTTGACGCAGTTCTGACCTTTGAGGAGCTTACCCTCTGGCTTGAAAGCGAGGGGGTAGAGCTTGAAAGAAATATGGATTCCGACCCGAATTCAAGGGCAAGAATTTTCCCGACCTGCGGCGGCGTTATTAAGTCGATGACCGAAAAGAGAGAGGATTACAGCTATTTCACCGTTGACGGCGTTGAAAACTGCATTGCCGCTCTCAACGACCTTGCCGAGGGCAGCATACATAAATGCTTTATCGAAATGTCAGCTTGCCACGGCAGCTGCATAGGCGGCCCCGTTATGGAAAAATATCACAGAATGCCCGTTCGTGATTATGCCGCTGTTGCGGGCTATTCGGGCAAGAAAGACTTTGATGTTCCTCAGCCCGATAAAAAGAGCATGAATAAAGAATTTGAGTTTATTCTTCAAAGAAAAACAAAGCCCTCGGAGATTGAAATTCGTCAGGTTCTTGCCAAAATGGGCAAAACGAAAAAAGAGGACGAGCTTAACTGCGGCTCGTGCGGATATAATACCTGCCGGGAGAAAGCTGAAGCTATTATCGCAGGCAAGGCTGAAATTTCAATGTGTCTGCCTTTCCTCAAAGACAGAGCAGAGAGCTTTTCCGATAACATCATCAACAACACTCCCAACGGAATTATCGTTCTCAACGAGGCTCTTGAAGTTCAGCAGATTAACGCCGCAGCGTGCCGCATAATGAATATCCGTATGCCTGCCGATGTTATGGGCGAGCCGATAGTCCGAATTCTTGACCCTGCGGTATTCCTTCAGGTCAAGACGGAGCATCAGACCGTTTACGGCAGAAGAACATATCTTGCGGAATACGAAAAATATGTTGAACAGACCGTTGTTTACGACAAGGATCACCTAATAATCTGCATCATGCGTGATGTGACCGATGAAGAGGTTCAGCGTGAAAAGAAAGAAAGAATCAGCCAAAGCACGGTTGAAATTGCCGATAAAGTTGTTGAGAAGCAGATGAGAATCGTTCAGGAGATAGCATCGCTTCTCGGCGAAACCGCAGCGGAAACCAAAATTGCGCTGACGAAGCTCAAGGAGTCGATTTCCGATGAATAATCTTTGTGCAGATATTGGATACAGAAGCATAAATCATGTCGGCGAGGAACTTTGCGGCGACCATGTCGATGTTATTGAAGCGGACGACAGCTCAACGGTCGTTGTGCTTGCCGACGGCCTCGGCAGCGGCGTTAAGGCGAGCATTCTTTCAACCCTCACTTCAAAAATCATTTCAACCATGATTTCAAGCGGGCTTTCCGTTGAAGATTGCGTTGATACCATTGCGGCAACGCTTCCCGTCTGCTCGGTCAGGGGAGTTGCCTATTCAACATTTACGATTCTTCAGATAGTTGATAACGAATACGCCCGGATTTTTCAGTTTGATAATCCGCTTGTGATTTTACTCAGAGACGGCAAAAATTTCGATTATCCCAAAACCGAGCTGAATATCGGCGGCAAAAAGATATTCAGTTCATATATAAAGCTCGAAGAAAACGATGTTTTTATCGCCATGAGCGACGGTTGCCCCCATGCGGGAATCGGCATGGCGTATAACTTCGGCTGGAAGCGTGAGGACATCATTGAATACATGGAAACATTCTATGATGTCGGCTTCACGGCCAAAACCCTTGCCACGGTTCTGGTTGACGAATGCAACCGCCTTTACGGCGGCAAGCCGGGCGACGACACAACGGCGGCAATTGTCAGAATCAGAAAGCGTGAGCCGATGAATCTGCTTTTCGGCCCTCCGTCCAACAGAGACGACTGCGATAAAATGATGTCGCTTTTCTTCTCCAAAGAGGGCAAGCACATTATCTGCGGCGGAACAACCTCGTCAATCGCCGCAAAATATCTTAACAAGCCCGTGGTTCCCTCACTTGACTTTATTGATAAAGAGGTTCCGCCCATTGCGTCGATAGAGGGCGTTGACCTTGTAACCGAGGGCGTTATTACTATTAATAAGGTTCTGACCTATGCCAAGGATTATCTCGGCACGAACGAGCTTTATTCCGTCTGGGGTTATCAGAGAGACGGCGCTTCTCTGATTTGCCGCCTGCTTTTTGAAGAAGCGACCGACATTAATTTCTATGTCGGCAGAGCGATAAACCCCGCCCATCAGAACCCCGATCTTCCCATTACATTCAGCATTAAAATGCAGCTTGTCAAGGAGCTTTCGGAGTGCCTGAAACAAATGGGCAAAAGAATAAAAGTCAGCTATTTCTAAGGAAGGTGCAATATGAGAAAATTCGACACTAAGGTTCAGCATCTTAAATATAAGGTTCTCCGTGAGGTTGCAAGGCGTGCGTGGAACGGCACATTGCTTGAACAGCTTTACGATATCCCCAAGGTCATTGTCAGCGGAGACACCCCGACCATGCGCTGCTGTGTCTATAAAGAAAGGGCTATCGTTGAGGAAAGAGTCAAGCTCGCAATGGGCGGCAACAAAAATAATTCAAATGTTATTGAGGTTATTGATATTGCCTGCGATGAGTGCCCCATGGGCGGCTATGAGGTCACACAGTCCTGCCGAGGCTGCCTTGCTCACAGATGCGAGGATGTCTGCAAGAGGGGAGCGATAAGCTTTGACCACAACCATGTTGCCCATATTGACAAGTCAAAGTGCGTTGAGTGCGGTCAGTGCGCCAAGGTCTGCCCGTTCGGCGCAATCGTTGATTTCAAACGCCCCTGCGTTCGCTCCTGCAAGATAAAGGCAATCAAAGTGGACGCAAACAAGGCGGCAAGCATCGATAACAACAAGTGCATATCCTGCGGAGCCTGCGTTTATCAATGCCCGTTCGGCGCAATTTCAGACAAATCCTATATTCTTGATGTTATTGACTTTATTCTGAAAAGCGAAAATAACACAAAATACAAGGTCTATGCGGTTGTTGCTCCGTCAATTTCAAGCCAGTTTACCTATGCAAGGCTCGGTCAGGTTATTTCGGGAATAAAAGAGCTCGGCTTCCATTCGGTTGTTGAAGCGGCTCTCGGCGCAGATATGGTTGCGTTCAGCGAAGCCAAAGAGCTTGCCGAAAAAGGCTTCCTGACAAGCTCCTGCTGCCCTGCGTTTGTTGAATATGTCCGCAAGCAGTTCCCGAAGTTTGCCGAAAATATTTCTCATAACCTTTCACCCATGGCGACGATTGCAAAGTTCATCAAAAACACCGATCCCGATGCAAAGATAGTATTTATCGGACCCTGCACCGCCAAAAAAGCGGAGTTCCAGAAAGATGAGGTCAGACCGTATATTGATTCGGTCATTACCTTTGAGGAGCTTCAGGCTCTGTTTGACAGCAAGGATATTGATATTATGAGCCTCGGCGACGATGTGCTTGACAACGCTTCTTATTACGGCAGAATTTTTGCAAGATGCGGCGGTCTTGCCGATGCGGTTGAGGAGGCTCTCAAGGAGCAGGGAATCACCGATTTTGAGCTTAAAGCAATCTCGTGCGACGGAATTGAGGAGTGCAAAACGGCGCTTCTCAAAGCCTCCAAAAATGTTCTCGGCTGTAATTTCATTGAGGGCATGGCTTGCACGGGCGGCTGCATAGGCGGCGCAGGATGCCTGACTCACGGCGAGAAAAACAAAAAAGAGGTTGACGCTTACGGTCAGCTTGCAATGGAAAAAAGTATTTCCGACGCTATCGGAATTTTAAATTTTTAATTAGGAGATGAGATTTCCGTGAACACAAAAGCAATGTTTAAAATCGGTTACGGACTTTATGTTCTGACCGCCCGTGAAAACGGCTTTGACAACGGCTGTATTATCAACACCGTTTCTCAGGTCACATCAACCCCCAACAGAATCTCTGTTGCAGTCAACAAGGCAAACAAAACCCATGATATGATTCTTGCAACCGGCGAATTCAATGTCAGCGTTCTGACAATCTCTGCACCGTTTGATATTTTCAAGAAATTCGGCTTTGCAAGCGGCAACGAGGTTAACAAGTTTGAGGGCTATGAAGCTGTCAAACGCAGTGAAAACGGTATTTATTACATTACCGAGCACACCAACGCATTTATTTCCGCAAAGGTCATTTCTTCAACCGACCTCGGAACGCACACTCTGTTTATTGCAGAAGTTACGGATTGCGACGAGCTTTCGGCTGAAACGAGCGTAACTTATGATTATTATCATAAGAACATCAAGCCGAAGCCCGAAAAGAAAAGCGCCGCAAAGGTATATTACCGCTGCACAATATGCGGTTATATATACGAGGGTGACGAACTGCCCGCAGATTATATCTGCCCGCTCTGCAAGCACCCCGCATCAGACTTTGAAAGAGTCGAAGAAACCGAAAACGAAGGAAAAGGTGAAAGAAAAATGGAACTTAAAGGCACAAAAACCGAAAAAAATCTTCAGGCAGCATTCGCAGGCGAGTCACAGGCAAGAAATAAGTACACCTATTTTGCATCGGTAGCAAAAAAAGAGGGCTATGAGCAGATAGCCGCAATCTTCCTTGCAACAGCAGATAACGAAAAAGAGCATGCAAAAATGTGGTTCAAGGCTCTCGACGAGCTTGGCGGCACATCCGAAAACCTCCTTCATGCCGCAGAGGGCGAGAACTATGAGTGGACTGATATGTATGCAACATTTGCCAAGGAAGCCGAAGAAGAGGGCTTCACCGATCTTGCGGAAAAATTCCGTATGGTCGGCGCAATCGAAAAATCACATGAAGAGCGTTACAGAGCTTTGCTCAACAATGTTGAAATGCAGAAAGTCTTTGAAAAGTCAGAGGAGACCATGTGGGAATGCCGCAACTGCGGTCATCTTGTAATCGGCAAAAAGGCTCCCGATGTCTGCCCCGTCTGCGCTCATCCTCAGAGTTTCTTTGAGGTCAGAAAAGAGAATTATTAATTCTGAAATCCGATATTAAAGCTTTTCGGCTCCCGCTTTTTTGGCGGGAGCTTTTCTTTTTCATTATAAACCTTTGAGGAATGCTATTCCGAAATCTCAAATTGCAAAATTTCGGTTAACATTCTCAATAAACTGTTGATATTTTATAACATAAATTGTATAATGAATTTAACATAATACGAACGGAGAATTGATAATATGAAAAGGATAATAAAATCAACAGCTTTGATTCTCGGAATTTTGCTTCTTTTTGCTTCCTGCTCGGGCGGCGAAAGCGATATCACAACAACTGCTCCGAACGATACAACATCGGAAATTGTTCAGCCCGGCATTGAATACGGCTCTGAAACGCTCTCAGACGGAGAGCATCCTCAGGTTAAATTCACGATGAAAGACGGCGGCTCGTTTATTATTGAGCTTTATCCCGAATATGCGCCTCAGACGGTTGATAACTTTGTCAAGCTTGTATCCGACGGCTTCTATGACGGCCTGACCTTCCACAGAGTTATGGAGGATTTCATGGCTCAGGGCGGCGACCCCGACGGAACTGGAATGGGCGGCAGCAAGGATAAGATTTTCGGCGAGTTCGCTCAGAACGGCTTCAGGCAGAACACGCTCTCTCACACAAGAGGAGTTGTTTCAATGGCGAGATCCTCTAATGATTTCAATTCCGCTTCGTCTCAGTTCTTTATCTGTTACGGCGACGAAACCTTCCTTGACGGTAGCTATGCCGCTTTCGGCAAGGTAATCAAGGGCATGGAGGTTGTTGATTCGTTCCTTGAGATTGAGAGAACTTATAATGCTTACGGCGAAAAATCCTCTCCCGTTGAGCCGATAGTAATTGAGAAGGCAGAGGTGCTTTGATATGCCGAATAATGTAACCTTCAGAGCCTTTAAGGCTAAAGAAATTCAGTTTGTCAACAAGCATGAGAACGGTGCAAGAATAGAATTTGAAAATAAGTATTCCTACAATGTCAAATATTCTCCGAACAACACCTGCATCGGCGAATTCACCGTTGAGGTATATGACAAGGCGGATAAGGATAAATTTTATATCAAAGCCGTTATTCTCGGAATATTCAACTATAACCCCGAAATCAAAAAAGAACTGCTCCATGTTCAGACCTATAAGGAGCTGTTCCCTTATGCAAGAACGATGATATCGTCATTGACGGTCAATGCGGGCATTCCTCCCGTGATTTTGCCGAATTTTGATATCGAGTCGCAGAGTATTTATAAATTCGGCAAAAACTGCTGAACCAAAAGGAAAGGTGAAGAATATGAATATAATGGATCTTGCTTCAAAAGGCATTGCCGCAATTACCAAAAACTACGGCAAAAAGGTTTGCAAAAATGAGACCGCTCCGAAGATTGAAAAGGCTGAAACCTTGAAATTCGGCGGTTCGGCTTACAGAGCGGGTTTTGCCCGTGACGAAATTATGCCCGACCTGAGCAGCGGCAAAACATATTGGATTGCGGGTCACGGTTCGGGTCATAAAATGGAGGGAGTTCTCTCTCCCGTTTACATAAGTGCAGTCTGGATTGACTGCGGCGGCGACGAAGGAATGCTTTGGCTCGGCGCAGATATCGTCGGCATGACGAGAATAGAGATTAACAAGATTCGTTCAATGATTATGGCTTCGCCCAAAATCAAGGGCTGCAAGTGCATCAATTTCAGTTGCACTCACAGCCATTCGGGCATTGACACCCTCGGCTATTGGGGCAAGGCAAATGTTCTCGGAATCCCCTCCGACGGCAAAGATCCCGAATATATGGATATGCTGATGAAGAAAGCCGTTGAGGTTTCCGAAAAGGCATATGAAAATAGAAAATCGGGAAAGCTTTTCAGCGGAAATATCACCGTCAAGGACGGACTTTTCACCCGCAGAGGCTTCACCGATAAGCATGAAGTTCTGTCAAGGCTTCGTTTTGTGCCCGACGACGGCTCAAACGATATCTGGATTATGAATTTCGGCGGTCACCCCAATTCTCTCGGCGGCGGCAACCGTATGCTCAGCGGCGAATATCCGTATTTTATGCGTGAGCAGATAAAAGCCGAAAACGGAGCGGATGTTCTTTTCGGAATCGGTGCAATCGGCGCAATGGATGTTGCGGAGTTTGACAAAGATGACAGAGTCAACTGCATAAAGCTTCAGGCAAAAATGCTTGCCGACGCTTCTCAAAGAATTGATAACGATGTTGAACTAAAGCCCGAAATGAAAATTATTCAGCAGCCGTTTTATCTGCCCGTTGGCAACTATGTTCTGACTCTGCTTGCAATGCGCCATGTTATGAGCTTCAAGGCTTATCCCTGCGATAAAAGCGATATCGGCATCGCAATGATGACAGAAATGACATATATGTCGATAGGCGGAGTTAAAATTCTGCTTCTTCCCGGCGAAAGCTTTGTTTCAACGGTTTACGGCAGTTATCTGACCGCCGACAAATCGCCCGTTGGCAAGGGCGGAGAAATCAATCCCAAGCCCCTTGCCGAGATAGCGAACGATCCGAATCTGATTGTTTTCGGCGTTTCAAACGATATGTCGGGCTATGTTGTTCCGCCCAATGATTTTGTTCTTCATCCCACTCAGCCCTATCTTAACAAAACCAACGATAAATTTGGCAACGGTCATTATCACGAGACAAATTCAATGGGTCCCGAAACTCAGAAAACCATTGCCGACGCATTTGCCGAGGTTGCGGCAAGAATGGACTGAAATTATTTCGCTGAATCCCTTTAAAAACGGCATAAAACCGAAAATTTTAGTGCAATAAGGCGAAAATCAAAAAATATTATCCGTTTCTTGATTAATCTTGACAAAATAATTTTCGTGTCATATACTTATTATAAAGCAAAGGCGCTGAAACTGTTTGTTTTGGTGCCTTTTTTTATTGAAGAACCAACACACATATTTTGGAGGAAAAGATTATGGAAAAGCTTGGCTATTACAACGGAAAATTCGGTGAACTTGAGGAAATGACCGTTCCCATGAACGACCGTGTCTGCTTCTTTGGCGACGGCGTTTATGACGCAACCTACAGCAGAAATTATAAGATTTTTGCGCTTGATGAGCATCTTGACCGCTTCTTCAACAGCGCCGCTCTGCTCAAAATGGTTATTCCTCATTCAAAGAAGGAACTCGGCGATATCCTTAACGACATGGTTTCAAAAATGGATACCGGCGAAAACTTCGTTTATTGGCAGCTCACGAGAGGCACGGGAGTCCGCAACCATGTTTTCACCGAGGGCGCAGGCAACCTTTGGATAACGATTATCCCCAAGGATATTGTTGATACATATGCAAAAATCAAGCTTACAACAATGGAGGACACAAGATTTTTCCATTGCAACATAAAGACCCTTAACCTCATTCCCAGCGTTATGGCTTCCGAAAGAGCAAAGCAGCTCGGCTGTGACGAAACCGTTCTTCACAGGGGCGACAGAGTAACCGAATGTGCCCACAGCAATGTTCACATCATCAAGGACGGCGTTTTCCAGACTGCTCCGACCGACCACCTCATTCTCCCCGGTATTGCAAGAGCTCACCTTATCAAGGCTTGCAAGGCTCTCGGCTATGCCGTTGACGAGCATCCGTTCACTCTTGACGAGATGATGAATGCAGACGAGGTTATCGTTTCTTCCTCAGGCTCTCTCTGCCTTGCGGCAAGCGAGGTTGACGGCAAGCCTGTCGGCGGAAAAGCAAGCGAAATGCTCAAGAATATTCAGGATTATGTTTATAACGAGTTTATGACCGCAACAGATGTTGAGGAGGCAAAATAATATGACTCAGCAGGAAATTACCTTGCTTAATCTCGGCAGCAGCCTTGACGACCTTTCAAACCTTGACCCGAGGGGTTACGGAGTCTGCAAGCTCCTTTATAAAGCTTCAAGAGAATATACGGGCGAGCCGCTCTGCGTAAACAGCGCAAAAAAGCTTGCCGAAACGATAAAAGAGGGCGACCTTGTTTATATTATGACGGGGTTTGTGCTTCTTCCGTTCAAAAAAGCCGAGATGGACGGTATTGTCAGCTCCGTTCTGCTTGCCCGTGCGCTTGTTAAGGCGTTCGGCGCAAAGCCTGTTATCATTTGCCCCGAGGATAACCTCAAAGCGGTTGAAAACCTTTCTGCATGCGTTGGTCTGCATCTTTATAAATCCGTTGCGGAGCTTCGGGAGTATCCCGTTTCAATGGGCGTTCTGACCTTCACAAAGGATAAAGCCGAGGCGGCTGAATGTGCCGATTCGATTATCGCTCAGGGCGTTCCCAAGGCAGTTATCAGCATCGAATGCCCCGGCGAAAATGCAAAGGGCGTTTATCATAACGCAACGGGACTTGATGTTACCGAGATTGAAGCAAAGCAGGATATCCTTTTTGATAAACTGAAAGAAATGGGCGTTCTCAATATCGCAATCGGCGATTTGGGCAACGAAATCGGCATGGGAACGATAGGGGATTATCTTAATGAGAATATTCCCTATGCCGCTCCGGGCGCTTGCCGCTGTGGCTGCGGCGGAGGTATCGCCGTTCGCACAAAGGCTGATAACATTATCACCGCAACGGTCTCGGATTGGGGCTGCTATGCGATGATTGCAATGCTTGCCTATATTCTTGAAAAACCCGAGGTTATGCACGATGCGAAGCTTGAAGAGCAGGCAATGATAACTGCGAGCAGAAGCGGAATGATCGACATGTACGGCTGGCTTATTCCCGCAATTGACGGCTTCGGAACTGAAATAACCTGCTCGATAGTTACCCTCATGAAAGAGCTTGTCAACAGCGCTCTCGGTCTTAAAGAAACCTGCAAGACATGGTTTGACAAAACAATTGAGATAAAATCCTTCGGAGATTGATATGAACGATATTTCTTTTCTGCCTGCGGGTGATTCGGCTTTAACGGTTGAATTTTCCCGTGAAATCAGCGAAGAAACCAACGCAAAGATAAAGTATCTGAGTTCTTCCGCTGCTCTGAACTCAAAATCGGGGATAATAAGCTGTGTGCCGACCTTCCGTTCGGTCACGGTTTACTATGACCCTGCCGTTATCAGCGGAAAGAAGCTTCAGAAGAAGATTGAAAAGATAATGAAACGGTATTCTCCCTCGTCGGGCGGCGAAAAAAGGGTGTTTCATATCCCCGTTTGCTATGAAAGCGAGTTCGCACCCGACTTGGAGGATGTCTGCGCTCATACGGGTCTGAGCCGTGAGCAGGTTATTGAAATTCATTCCGGCACGGAGTATCTGATTTATATGCTCGGCTTTTTGCCCGGATTCCCTTATCTCGGCGGCATGGATAAACGAATCGAAACCCCGAGACTTGACAGCCCGAGAACGCTTATTCCTGCCGGTGCGGTCGGAATCGGCGGCGCTCAGACGGGAATTTATCCGCTTGCCTCTCCCGGAGGCTGGCGGCTGATAGGTCAAACGCCCGTCAAGCCCTACGACCCCAACCGAGCCGAAGCGATTCTTTATAAAGCAGGGGATTACATTAAATTTGAACCGATAAGCCGTGAGGAATATGACCGCATTTCAGCTCTCGTTGAAAGCGGAGAATATCAGGTTTTGATAACGGGAGGAACGAAATGAATCTTAAAATTATAACTCCCGGTCCTCTTTCGACCGTTCAGGATTTGGGCAGATTCGGTTTTATGCAGTCGGGCTTTTCGCCCAACGGCGCAATGGATTCCTATTCCGCAAGGCTTGCAAATCTGCTTGTCGGAAATTCTCAGGGCGAGGGCGTTATTGAAATGACTCTTTCGGGAATTACCGCAGAATTTGACTGCGAAACGGTTATTGCCCTCACGGGTGCTGATATGAACCCGCAGATAAACGGCGAACCGATTGAAATGTATAAAAGCATTCATGTTTCGCAGGGCGATGTTCTTTCGATGAAAACCGCCCAAAAGGGAATGCGGTGCTACCTTGCGGTTGCGGGCAGCTTTGACATTCAGCCCGTCATGGGCAGCGTTTCAACCAATCTCAAATGCGGCGTTGGCGGCTTTGAGGGCAGAAAGCTCAAAGCTGGCGACTGCATTCCGCTCAGAGGAACGGTGGATTTGCTTTGCTTCGGAACAAGAAAAATAAGCCCCTGCAACGATTATAAAAACAGCGTTGAGGTCAGAGCGGTCGCAGGCCCTCAGGACGATTATTTTTCAGAATCGGAGCTGAATAAGTTCTTTTCATCGGAATACAAAGTATCCTCAAAGTCCGACAGAATGGGCATACGCCTGGAGGGCGAAAAAATCAGCAGTCTGAACGGCGTTGATATTATTTCCGACGGCGTTGTGACGGGCTCGGTTCAGATTCCCTCGTCGGGCGAACCCATTGTTATGATGGCGGACAGACAGACTACGGGCGGCTATGCCAAAATCGCAACGGTCATAACCCCCGATTTAAAGAATCTTGCTCAGCTTCAGCCGGGAAATACGGTGAAATTCATCCGTATTTCTCAAAAAGAAGCCGAGAAAATCAATATTAAAGAACAGAAATATTTCAGCAAGCTTGAATACAGATTGATGTTTGCAAAATAAGGTGATTTCAATGAATTATTCCGATATGTCTCCTGCCGAGGTCAGGCAGTTGATAAGAGAAGAAAAAATAACGGGTCAGACAAGCGGGATGTGCGCAGGCTATGCGCAGGCAAACCTGCTGATTCTCCCCCGTGAATATGCCTATGACTTTTTGCTTTTTGCTCAGCGCAATCCCAAATCCTGCCCCGTTTTGGAGGTCGGCGATGTCGGCAGCAGAGCAACAAAATTCATGGCAGAGGGTGCGGATATCGCAACCGATATCCCGAAATACAGAGTTTACGAAAACGGCCTTCTGACAGGGGAATACACGAACATTGATAAGTTCTGGAGAGACGATTTCGTCTATTTCCTCATCGGCTGTTCATTCTCGTTTGAGTCTGAATTGCTTGAGGGCGGCGTTCCCGTTAGACACATTGAAGAAAACAAAAATGTTCCGATGTTCCTGACGAACATTGAATGTGAAAGAGCGGGAATTTTCCACGGAAAAATGGTTGTCAGCATGAGGCCGATTCCGCAGGATAAGGTTATCAAGGCTGTGACCGTCACGGCTTCAATGCCCCGTGTTCACGGCTCACCCATACATATCGGCGACCCTGCCGCAATCGGCATCAAGGATATTTCAAAGCCCGATTTCGGCGACAGCGTAACGGTCAACGAGGGAGAGGTTCCCGTTTTCTGGTGCTGCGGAGTTACTCCCCAATCGGCGGTTATGAGCGCAAAGCCGTCAATCGCCATTTCTCACGCACCGGGTCACATGTTTATTACCGATGTCAAGAATACGCTTTTAAAGGATTGATTTCATGTATAAAATAGATTTGAATTCAGATCTCGGCGAGGGCTTCGGCGCATATAAAGCCGGGCTTGACGATAAAATAATACCGCTGATTTCTTCGGCAAACATTGCTTGCGGTTTCCATGCGGGCGATCCGCTGATAATGAGCAAAACCGTTGAGCTTTGCAGACAAAACGGCGTTTGCGCAGGAGCGCATCCGGGCTTTCCCGATCTTGTCGGCTTCGGCAGACGCAATCTCAATGCTTCTCCCGCTGAGGTCAAAGCGATGATGACCTATCAGATCGGCGCACTTGCCGCATTCTGCTCGTCGCAGGGAACAAAGCTTTCTCATGTTAAGCCCCACGGCGCACTTTATAACATGGCGGCAAAGGATTACAGCCTTGCAAAAGCAATTTGCGAAGCGGTTTATGAATTTGATAAAGACCTTGTTCTTCTTGCGCTTTCAGGCAGTCAGATGCAAAAGGCGGCTTCGGAGGTCGGAACGGCGTTCGCCGCCGAGGTTTTTGCCGACAGGGCATATGAGGACGACGGAACTCTTGTTGCCCGAGGCAAGCCCGGCGCAATGATAACCGATGAAAACGAAGCCGTTGCAAGAACGGTTGAGATGATTAAAGAAAAAAGAGTTAAAACCGTTAACGGCAACTATATTTCAATCGAGCCGCATTCCGTCTGCGTTCACGGAGACAGCGAGAAAGCTCTGCTTTTCGTTGAAAAAATCCGTGCAGGCTTTGCGGCGAACGGCATTGAAATTTGCCCGATAAAAGACATCATCGGCTGATTTATTCGGAGGATATTATGGATATTAAACACCGTTCACCGGAATATCACAGAAGCTTTGCATATATTGATCTTGAAGCGATAAAAAGCAATTTTGACGCTCTAAAAAGCCGAACGGCTCCCGGCACAAAGGCGCTTGCCGTTGTCAAAGCCGACGCTTACGGTCACGGAGCGGTTCGGGTTGCCAAAGCTCTTGAAAGCAGGGCGGATTATTTCGCCGTTGCAGTCATTGAGGAGGGCTTGGAGCTCAGAAATGCGGGCATTAAAAAGCCGATTCTGATTCTGTCATTCACAAGCCCTTATCAGTTTGAACAGCTTATAAATAATGACCTTATTCCGTCGATTTATTGCTATGAGGATGCCGAAAAGCTTTCGCAAACCGCTCAAAAGCTCGGCAAAAAGGCGGTTATTCATGTTGCGGTTGATACCGGCATGAGCCGTATCGGCTTCAGGGATAACGGAGAAAGCGCAGACACGGTTAAAAAAATAACCGAACTGCCTTTTATTGAAGTTGAGGGCTTGTTCAGCCACTTTGCCTGCGCCGACGCAACCGATAAGGCAAGCGCTATCAGCCAAAAAGTAAGATTTGATAATTTTATTGCCATGCTTGACCGTAGAGGCGTTAATATTCCGATTAAGCATATCTGCAACAGCGCCGCAATAATTGATTTTGACACGCACTATGATATGGTCAGAATGGGCGTTTCGCTTTACGGAATGTACCCGTCCGATGAGGTTTTCAAGGACAGAATCACCTTAAAGCCCGCCATGGAGGTTGTCAGCCATGTTATACATATCAAGGATGTTGAAGCGGGAACAAAGATAGGCTACGGTCATACCTACACAGCCCCCGAAAAGCGGACTATCGCAACGGTCTGCATCGGCTATGCAGACGGCTTTAACAGAGCGTTTTCCAACAAGGGCTATGTTCTGATAAAGGGCAAAAAAGCCCCGATAACTGGCAAGGTCTGCATGGATCAGATAATGGTTGATATAACGGATATCGACGGCGTTGAGATAGGCGACCATGCCGTTATTCTCGGCAAAAGCGGCGACGAGGAAATAACCGCAGAGCAACTCGGCGAGATGTGCGGCAGCTTCAATTATGAGGTTGTCTGCACCTTTATGCCCCGTGTAATCCGACTTTATAATGACGGAAACTGACTTTTTTTGAATAGAAACAGAGTTATCTGTCAAATTATACTTGCAATTTCTGCAAAAAAGGCTATAATATAATTACAATTGAAAAGGGGGAGCTTGTGTTACAGGCTGAGAAAAAGGTATAACCTTTGACCCATAACCTGATTTGGATAATGCCAACGTAGGGAAGACATAGGATTAAGTGTATTTTTAACGGGAGGCTGCCGGATCTGCAGCTTCCCGATTTTTTTATGGGAGAAAACTGATATGGTAATTATCAACGGAGTTGAACAGAACGCCGCAGGGCTGACTGTTGAGCGCTATCTTGAAACGGCAAACTTTGATTCTGCGAGAATCGTTGTTGAGCGAAACGGCGAGATTGTTCCGAAAACACAATACGGTCAAACCGTTTTGAATGACGGTGACACGGTTGAGGTTATAAGCTTTGTGGGAGGCGGCTGATATGAGCATTGTTCCCTCAAAGGAAGAAATGCAAAGGGCTATGGAACAGCGCCACGGCAAGAAGCTGTGCGGGATTTTTGCAAAGAGCACGGTTGCCGTCTGCGGGCTCGGAGGGCTCGGCTCAAACATTGCGGTTTCCCTTGCCCGTGCGGGAATCGGCAAGCTGATTCTTATTGATTTTGACAGGGTGGATATTTCAAACCTTAACCGTCAGCAATACAAAGCGTCTCAGCTCGGGCTGTATAAGACCGAGGCTCTGACGGAGAACCTGAAAGAGATTGCGCCTTATATCGAGCTTGAAGCTCATACGGTCAGGGTTGATGAAGAAAACGCCGAAAAGCTTCTTAGTGATGCCGATATCATCTGCGAAGCCTTTGACAGCGCTGAATGTAAGGCGATGCTGACTAATTTCGTGCTTGAAGCAATGCCGCAAAAATATCTTGTTGCGGCTTCGGGAATGGCGGGGCTCGGCAGCGCAAACGGAATAAAGACCCGCAGGGTGACAAACCGCTTTTATCTTTGCGGAGATAATGTCAGCGATGTTGAAAACGGAATGTGCCTTTTCTCAGCCCGTGTTATGGCTTGCGCCGCTCATCAGGCGCAAACGGTATTGCGTATTCTTGCAGGAGAATTTGAACAATAGGGTAACGGCAATAATCCGAACCACGGTTTCTCGTGGCAGATTTGCCCTTACTCTTCGTTAAAAT
>JBJEQD010000124.1:0-25921 GCA_051881575.1 Acutalibacteraceae bacterium
ATTCGCCGTCATCGATTTTAAGGTTGAAATCCTTGAAAAGCGTTGTCGCATCGGGAGTTCCGACATTAAAGGTCTTGCAAATATTTTCAAGCTCTAACATTCTTCTGCTCCCCTCTCTTGCGGATTGCACCGCTGCCGACAAGCGCAACGGTGAACAATGCCGCCATGATGATTTTATTGTATGCCGACGGAACGCCGAGCAGAGTTGCAATGCCGAGACAGCCCTGATAGATAACCGAGCCGAAAATAACCATTGTAGTCGGCTTCATGAAGCGAACCTTTCCGAAAACCGAAAGCCCGATAATCAGCGAAGCAAGGCCGATAACGATCATTCCGATGCCCATGCCCTGATTGACATTGTTGCGGCTCTGGACTATCAATGCGCCCGAAACGGCGGCAAGTCCGTTGCCTATTGCAAGGCCGAGAACCTTATAAAAGCGCTGATCCTTTGCGAGCATTGTAACATACTGTGAATTGCTTCCCGTTGCTCTGAGCATAAGTCCGCTCTTGGTTTTGAGATAAAGGTCAAGCAGGATTTTGCAGATAACGGCAATCGCAAAGAATGTTATCAGCCTTTGAAGATTGAAGCCTTTGAAATCGGTCGGGAGCAAGTTTGCGGGGAAAGAACGCAGCAGGGTCGGAACACCTCTGCCAAGGTCAATTGTTGAAAGAGCGCCGTCTCCCGCAAAATTGCCGCCCATGCCGACAACCGTAACAACGAGGTTGACGGATATCAGCGCTGTTGAAACAAGGATTCCGCAAAGCAGGGGTCTGATGCCGAGCTTAACATGCAAAAGCCCCGTCACCGAGCCGAAAATAAAGCCGGTAATGAAAGAGGCAACGAGCGCAAGCCACGGGTTAACGCCCGCCCGGACGAGCAGACCGAACACAACGCCGCCCGAAAGCACCGTTCCCTCAACCGTCAGGTCGGGGAAATCAAGTATCGTATAAGAAATATAGTATCCCATAGCGAGTATGGAATACATAAATCCGTCTTGAAGAATAACATCAATTGAGCTGAGTATGGCAGACATACGCTGTCCTTTCCGTGATAACCGCCGCTCAGCCAAAACCGAACGGCGGTAACTCTACACTTAATTATTTGTTTGTGGTAACCGTTTCTGCGTTTGCATAGGATTCGGGCATCTCCATGTTGAACGAAGCAAGAACCTCTGTGTTAACAACGGGAGTTGCGTCGGAGATTGTCTTAACGGGCATATCGGCAAGTGAAGCGCCCTCAAGAGCGTCTGCCGCCATGTCGCCCGTTACCTTGCCGAGAGCAACATAATCGATTGAAACGGAAGCAAGGCAGCCGTTCTTGACCTGCTCAACCTCTGAACCGTAAACGGGGATTCCCGCAGAGTTTGCTGCGTCAAGAACAACGGAAAGATTGTTAACAACCTTGTTGTCGGTGAAGTTATTGAGGCAGTCAACCTTTGCTGTCAGAGCAGCGGCGGCTGAGGGAATATCGGCGTCATTCTGAATGCTCTGAGGAACGATTTCGATTCCGTAGGGCTTTGCGGCTTCTTCAAGCAGAGCAAGCTGTGCGATTGAGTTAGCCTCGCTTGAAGTGTAAAGCACGCCGATTTTCTTGACATCGGGCTGCATTGAGGTTATGAGCTTGAGCTGAGCATCCATGTCAAGAACATCCGAAGTGCCCGAGCAGTTGTAACCGGGATTTTCAAGGCTCTGAACAAGGCCGACTGAAACGGGGTCTGAAACTGCGCAGAAAACAACGGGGATATCCTTGGCTTCGGCAGCCGCAAAAGCGGACGAAGCGGCGGGAGTTGCAATGGCGATTATCATGTCGTAGCCCTGAGCGGCGAACTGGCTTGCATAGGTTGAGCAATCGGAATCGGCGGCTGAATCGGAGCCTATCTGACGGGTTATCTCAACTCTGTCACCGAAGCGGGCTTTGAGAGCCTGCTCAACGCCTGCATAGCAGTTGTCAAGCGAGGGATGGCTGATGTACTGAACAACGCCGACCTTGAAAGTATCGGCAGTATTTGCGGCTGAAGCATCGGAAGAATCGGCAGTGTCCGGAGTTTTGCTTCCGCAGGATGCGAAAAGAACAACCGAAAGAGCAAGAACGAGAAGAATTGATATAAATTTTTTCATGGTGATTATCTCCTTAAATATGTTTTTTCAAATTTTATTTGTTATTTGGCAGTTAAAGAAATATCAAGCTTTCGCCATCGTCTTTTCAAAATAAACATAATATCCTCCAAATTCTAATAATCAATGTCATTTGAAATACTTATTCTGTTTTTGATTTTCGGAATAAGCAACTTTCAATAGTTTATTAGTTTAATACCAAAGAAAACCAAAAAGGAAATACCAAACTATTTTTTGCCATAGATCGAATTTAACAGTAACCTCATATTCTGTTATAACTGTTTTACCTGTTTGAGTATTGGTTAAGGTTCGGGTAACAATAGATGTTCCGGGTCCGTTCGGCGTTACAATACCATCCGAACTCACGGTAACAACAGTTTCATCTGAAGATGTAAAGACCACAGAATCATATCCCATGCTGTTGTAGTATGCAATGGCTCCGGGATCTCGAAGAAGATCAAGCTCTTTTTTATATTTAACGCTTCTTTTATAAGGGAGAGATATGGTTTCCCAAAAATCAATTGTTTTTTCTTCATTGTTAAGTAAAGATAATCCAATGTGTTCTATTCCGACTTTTTCGGGATTAGAGGAACATTTTTTTATCCAACCGACACTTAATCGATATATTTTATTTTCCGTGGTAATTGTAATATCAAAACCAACCTCGCTATATTTATATCCCAAATCAACATTATCTTTTTGATAAGAGCCGGACGATTTATAGCTGAGTATATCTCCTTCTATTGCCGAAATTAGATTTTCTATTTTTTTATGTAAATCTTTAATACCTTCTCGTGATTCGCTATTAAACATAGCTTCGATTTTATCAACTTCATCAGATTTTATCGCTTCAACGATTGCATCTGCCGCTTCAGATTGACCGGGATATTCTGTTGATTCTTCTGAAATCGCAAAAGCATGAGTTGTAGTATTGAAAAATACCACACAAAACATCATCAGCAAAGTAATTATTTTTTTCATGTTTCTTTTCTCCTCAAAATCTTCGATAATATTTAAACAATACCCACTATCAACATTATAGTAACACTTACGAACACTGCCCTCTTTTGTCTAAAAAACAAAAAATCTGCCCCACAAAACATGGGACAGAATAATTATCTGCGGTACCACCCAAATTCGTATGCTTGGCATACGCTCTCAACCGTGTACTGACATACACTTGCGCTCTAACGGTCGCTCACCGTCTCCCCTAACCTCAATCGGCTCGGTTCGCCCTCCGAAGTCCATTCACCCTCGCTGCCGTTACCGCAATCGCACCGTCTGCGGCTCTCTGGGTAACCGCTGATTTAATCAATCTTTCAATTCTCAACGGCTATTTTTCCGTCATTTAATGCCAAAAATACTCGTTAATACACAAAGTATTGCCTGCGTTTTTTGACATTTCTGACGAAAAACTATCTCGCTGATAATTGCAATCTGATTCAATCATCGGTTACATAAACGCTTAAACGAAAGTTACTACTCTCCGTCACAGGTTTCTTAGGTATGCTGAAATAATAGCACAACGATTTTCGCTTGTCAAGGCTTTTTTGAAAAAATTTCAGCCTGCCGTGCGCTTCGTTTCAAGCGACGCTTTCGCCTTTATTTTATGCTTTTCAATAAAATAAAAAGCGAAGTGAACGAAGAAGGTTATGCTCCACGAAATCGGATAAGCCCAATAAAGATTGATGAGCGTGGGATTGAGCGGAAAGACCGTGTAAATCCACAAAAGGCGAAGTCCGCAGCCGCCGAGCAGAGATATAATCATCGGCTCAAACGACCTGCCCATGCCTCTGAGCTGATTGCCGCCGACATCCATCAGGGAGCAGAAGAAATAGAACGGCATTATCAGCGCAAGTCTCTGAGCTCCGATTTCAATAACCGCAGGGTCTTTTGAGAATATGCCGACAATCGGCGCTCTGAAGAAGTAGCCGAATGCGCCCATCGAACCGCCTATCAGCACGGTGAGCAAAAGGCATCGGGAATAGATTTTGCCGAGATTTTCATATTTCTTTGCGCCCATGTTCTGCGAAGAAAAGGTCATTGTGGTCTGTGAAATCGCATTGGTGCAGGTGTAAATTATCGAATCGAAATTTGAACCTGCGGCGATACCCGCCATGGCTGTTGAGCCGAAAGAATTGACCGTTGTCTGAATAATTACATTTGAAATTGAGAACAGAGAATTCTGTATTCCCGCAGGAATGCCGACAATCAGTATTTTTGAAAGCTCGGTTTTGTGGAATCTGAGTTTTGAGATATGAAGTCTGCAGGCGTTATCCATTCTCAGCAGTCTCAGGACAATAAGTACTGCGGAAACATACTGAGCAATTATCGTTGCCGCCGCAACTCCCGCAACATCCATATGAAAGAATATGACAAAAACGAGATTCAGCGCAACATTGATAAGCCCGGTAAAGGTGAGAATATAAAGCGGTCTTTGAGTGTCGCCCGTCGCTCTGACTATGCTTGCGCCGAAGTTGAAAATCAGAAGTCCCGGTGCTCCGAGGAAATAAATTTTCAGATATAGCGTTGAAAGCGGAAGCACATCGCTCGGCGAATCCATGAGAATCAGCAGATTTTCCGACATAAAAAAGCCGAAAATCGCAACGATGATTCCGCAGATTACGCTTAAAGTCATTGCGGAATGAACGCACCGAAAAACGCTTTTTTCATTTCTCGCCCCGATATATTTAGCCGTCATAACCCCCGATCCCATTGACATGCCGAGAAAAAGATTCAGCACGAGGTTGACAAGGGAGCCCGTTGCTCCGACGGCGGCAAGTGATGTTCCGCCCGCAAATCTGCCGACTACTATAACATCCGCCGTGTTGTAAATCATCTGAAGCAGACCCGTAAAAATCAGAGGAACGGAAAACATCAGTATTTTTTTGAGATACGGCCCCTCGGTCATATCAATTGAATATCTGCTTTTGATAATCGGTTACCTCCCGAAAAAATTATTGACGAGCCTTGCGGTTTTGCTTCCGATATGTTAATATCAGACATATAATATGCAATCCGAGGCTGAAAGGTGATTTTATGGATAATGTTTCTTTCAGAATAATAGCAAGAATACACAGCGATTTTTCTTCAAAGTTCGGCATTCCCCGCCAAAGCGGACTTGTTGACGAACTTGAAGCTGCCGTTATTTTTGAGCCTGAATTCAGAAGCCCCGAATCGCTCAGGGGGCTTGAAGAATTTTCGCATATCTGGCTGCTCTGGGAATTTTCAGAGAGCATGGGCAGAGAATGGTCGCCGACCGTTCGCCCGCCGAGGCTCGGGGGCAACAAACGCATGGGCGTTTTCGCAACCCGCTCCCCTTTCAGGCCGAATCCCGTCGGTCTTTCCTGCGTTAAACTGCTCGGAATTGAGAAAAACGAAAAATACGGCTGTTATCTGCGTGTTTCGGGCGCCGATTTGCTTGACGGCACTCCGATTTTCGACATAAAGCCGTATCTTCCTTATGTTGATTCGCATCCCGAAGCAAGCAACGGCTTTGCTTTGCAGGAAAAGGTCGGCAGTCTTGCCGTTGAGTTCCCCGAAAGCCTGCTGAACCTTATCCCCGCCGAAAAACATTCGGCAATCAAGGCAGTTCTTGCCCAGGACCCCCGACCGGGATATCAGGATTCGCCCGACAGAATATACGGGCTTGAATTTGCGGGCTTTGATATCCGTTTTACGGTCAGCGGCTCTGTTCTCAGCGTAAAATCCGTTACTGCTTTATGATTTAAGGCTGATTCGGAATCGGGCAGCCCTCATTTGAATTTTCAATTGAAATAAAGTTATTGCGCTTTGCATAATTCCATTTCATGCCGAACGCCTTGCATGCGCCGTCAACGGGGATATAAAGCTGCTCTGCTTCGCCTCTGAACACTTTTCCGTCGAGCTTCAGTTCTCCGTTATTCGTCTGAGCAGTGTCGCTCCCCTCGGTGAAAACAGCCTTTTTGCCGTAAACCTCAACGGTTACCTTGCCCGTCTCACGCTTGACCTCGCCGCCGATGTGAGCAACAAGAGTTGCAAACGGCATATACCAGACTCCGTCCTTTTCAACGGCGGGAGTCGGCATGGCGCAAAGACCGAGGTCAACGCCCTTATAGAGCATTCTTGTTCTGCCCGGCCCGAAAATCGGGGCAACTCTGTAGGGTCTGATTTCGTCCTTTTCTTTGTCAATCAGGCATTCGTCAACGACTCTGCCGTCGTCAAGCTCGCTGATAAGGGTCATTTTGTCGCCGTCTATCTCGATGAGGGCGTACATGCAGTTTTTCTCCTCCTGCGGATAGAAAGAGCAATGCCACAGCTTGTTGGTTGTCTTGGTTCCCGGAGGATTCATATGACCGTTGCCGAGCTCGTAATGGATTGTTCCCTGCGACGGGCGGTCAAACATTTCTTCGTTTTTCATCGGGAATGTTCTCGAAAAATTATGCTCATGACCCGAGAAAAGAACATCAAGCTTTTCCATGCACTCACGCATCATGGGGTAAGCATCGTCGTTTGAAAGGTTCGGGCCGCTGTAATAAATCGGAAAATGATAAGCTCCGAGCTTCCATGTTTTATCGCTTGAATCAATATCTTTAACCGCCCATTCGTTGCAAAGCTCCGGCTCATTGACGCCGAAAACGACAAAATGGGCGTTGCCGTAATCGAAGGAATAGTTTTCGGTCTGCCAGCCCTCGGGACCGTTCTTGGGATAGGAATATTCAAGCTGAGTGTTGAAAAACTCGGCAGGTTCGGCATAATAACGATCAACCTCAGTCGGGAAATACTGCCTGAAACCCCTGTTATCGTGGTTTCCGCAGCACATCATATAGGGAATATGCTCCATTATGCCCTGCATACCTTCAAACATTGCGTTCCATTGAATTTCATGCTGACCGCAGTTCGTGTTGTCGCCCGCCGTCAGGATAAATTTAACATCGGGATGCTTTTTAAGAACATCTTTCAGAAATTTATTGAGAGCCGAATAATCGGGATTGAAATGATCGTCCTCCTTCTGATGGTCGGAAATGGCGATAAATTTGAACTTGGTGAGGTTCTCCTCCTCGGTGTCAAAATAAAATTCCCCGCTGCGGTTCTCGTCGCTTCCGCAGGTGTAATAATATCTCGTTCCGGGCTTCAGATTTTCCGCCTTAGCCCAGAAAATATTGCTTGTGTTGACATCGCTCTTGAACGGCTTGACCGTTGCGGGCGCTTTTTTCTTTTCTCCGCCCTTTTCGTAATATTCGATATAGCCCGATTTAACATCAAGGCTCGAACGCCATGTTACGGTCATTGAGGTTTTGGCGTCGCCCGAGATGCTGACCATGATATGATCGGGTTTTTCCGTTGCAAGTCTTAAATTAGGTATTCTTTCCATTTTTATATCATCCTTTTTAAATCTGTTTTATTCTGAAAAGCCTTGCGCCGTGGCTGTTGACCTTGGCGGTGAAGCTGTCTTTTGTTTCGGTTAATTCTTCGTGCTTCCACATATCCCAAATGCTGTAATTAAAGCCGCTTATGGCGATATCGGTAACATCAAAGGTGATTTCACGCTCTTTGTCGTCGGTATTGAAAAGTGCAACGAACTTGCACCCCTCGCCCTTTGACACCCAGACGATTTCGCCCTTGCCGTCTGTCTCGTTTCGCCTGAACTGCCTTGCTCCGTTTGAATTTCTGAGCATACCGATAACCTCGGAATTAGTCAGCAGAGAGAGTGTAAAATCATCGTTATCCCTCATTTCGCCGCCGAACATCAGGGGCGAACGGAAGATTGACCAGAGAGTCATAACGGTTATCTGCTCGTCACGGGTGAATCTTGTGAATCTGTCCTTGTTCCACGGGCTGTTGCTCCCCACGGCAAGATGACCGAACGGAAGCATGTCGCAATCAGGCCATGCGCCGGGCTGAACATAATCCTGCCACGCAAGACATCTGTCAAACATTGCATAGAGCTTATCCCAATCATCCCAGAAATCGCCCGTCATGCGCCACATTTCGGCGTTCGCCGCAAGATGCTCATGCTCCGCAACAATTGCCGGGCCGGGAGACAGGCTGAGAACCATGTCTCTGCCGCATTTTTCAATCGCCTTGTGAAGCATTTCTATCTCTGCTTTTGCGGAATACGGGCGGTCGGGTCTGAACTCCGTGTTGGCAATATCGTCGCATTTAACGAAGTCAACGCCCCATGAAGCGTAAAGCTCAAAAAGAGAATCGTAATATTCCTGCGCTCCCCTTGCGCCTGCGTCAACGCCGTACATATCGGTATTCCATGAACAGATTGAATAAGTCTGAGCGATATCTCTTGCCGTCACGCCCTCGCATTTTATCTTTGCGCCGGAATGAACCGCCTGCCTCGGAATGCCACGCATAATGTGAATACCGAATTTTAATCCGAGAGAATGAACATAATCCGCAATGGGCTTGAAGCCCTTGCCGCCTGCGGAGGACGGGAATCTGCCCTCATCGGGAATGAGGCGGGAATATTCATCCATGCAGAGCGGAGTGAATTTTTTATAATCGAATGTATTCGGATTCGGCTCAGACCAGCGGATATCGCAGACGATATATTCCCAGCCGAATTCTTTAAGATTAGCCGCCATGTAGTCTGCGGCGGCAAGGAGCTGTTCTTCATTGACGGACATGCCGTAGCAATCCCACGAATTCCAGCCCATCGGCGGGGTTAAAGCGATATTTTTGTTCATAATCAGCCTTCCTTTCGGTAAACTCTTATTCCGAACTCGGCTCGGGTTTCAAGGCGGTCAATCCCGCTGATTTTCAGCTGATCCTCTCTGCCGGTTTTGTAATAATAAGGCGTCATTTTGAATAGATTTTCGGTTTCTTCTCTTGAATCAAGAATCAGTTTTCGGCGCAGATGCGTTTCTTCAATCAGCGAAAAGCCCTCCGTTTCGGCGCCGGGCACTTCATTCTCATAAGGTTCATCGTAAATTACCGATTTCAGCTCAAAAAGATGCTTTTCAAGCGGAATTACCCGGATTAAAATGCCGTCTTTTTTCAGCACACGCCTGAATTCGGAATCCGCCTGCGGAGAAAAAACATTAAGCACCGCACGGCAGCTTTCATCGGCAACGGGCAGGTCAAAAAGGCTCGCAACGGCGGTTTTTATGCCGCTTTTCCGCTTTGAAGCGAATTCAAGAGCGTCTTTTGAAATATCCACCCCGAAAAATTCGGCGTTAACCCATGATTCAAGCAGCTTTTTCTTTATTCCCGACGAATAGTAACATTCGCCGCAGCCTGCGTCGAGCACCGCACCGCCGCCGATAAGCCTCAGGCTAATTTCGCAAAGCGCATCAAGCAAAAATGAATATCCTCCCGAATCAAGAAAATCCCGCCTCGCCCTGACCATCAGCCTGTCGTCTCCGTGGCGTTTCGATGAGGATTTTTGCGACTGAAGAAGATTAACATATCCGAATTTTGATTTGTCAAAGCAATGACCGCCGCCGCACTTATACAGACTTCCGCAGTCTTCAAGCTCTCTGCGGCAGACGGGGCAAACAAATATGTTCATGTTTTGAAAACCCGTTTTTGATTATTTTTCATTCCGAAGCGAATGAAATCGCACATATTATAACAGCTTTTACCGAATTTCACAAGACCGAATTAAGGTTTTTATTTCATAAAAGGACAATGTAAAAAATGATTAAAAAAAGCTTTACACACGGGTTAAAAAGTGTTAATATATTATAAAACCTTTCATTTTCACAGCAAGGAGAAAAAAACATGAAAAAGTTAAGCGTTAAAATTGTCAGCGTTATTCTGGCTTTTTCCCTTATCTTCGGCGGCTTCTCTGCAATGGGCAGTGCGGCGGCTGTTGATGTCAAAGCCGCTCTCACTCACGCAGGCGTTGCCGTTGTTGACGGCATCGTTTCTCACCTTCTTGCGGGAATCAACTTCCTTGTTCCCGACAAAAAAGGAATGGGCAGCATTTCCGACAGAGACACAAGTCAGTTCTATAAGGGAACGGAAACCATGCTTGACGAGCCCGCAGACAATGCGGTCTGGGAGCTTGGCTATGCCAAAACATCTCTTGTTCCCGACGATTGGCAGACAAAGGATTATTACCTCGGCGGCTTCATCTCAATGCAGAACGGCATGAGCAACAAGGTTGAGGAAGTTATCGATGACATGCAGGTCAGAGTTATTGCCGTTTCCGACGGCTCGGGCAGAGGCGTTTCGGTTTTTGCAAACATTGACAGCATCGGCGTTTCAAACGGCGATATCAGAGCTATCCGCTCCTATCTTTCAAAGCTTGACACGGGCGTTGAAATCAGCAGCATCACCGTTACTTCAACTCATTGCCACAGTTGCATCGACACTCAGGGTCTTTGGACAAATCTTCTCTCAAAGCTCGGCAAAAACCTTGTTAACGCTTATCTTCGCACGGGCAACCTTGAAAAGGGTGTTGACACCGAATACATGGACTTCCTTCGCAACGCCGTTGCAAACACAATGGCTGAAGCAATCAAGGACATGAAAAAGGGCACCATGACCTATGCGGTCAAGTCTCTTAACGAAGATTATTTCAACAACAAAAACAGAAAGTCTTCAACAGCCGTTCTCAACGACATGACCCGCTTTGTTTTCACTCCCTTTGAGGTCAGCGAAACCGTTAAGCCCACCATGATCGTTAATATCGCCGCTCACCCCGACATTGCAGGCCTTGCGGTTGACGAAACAGACAACGGCAGACAGCTTTCGGGCGACTATGTTTATTACATGGGCGACACAATTGAAAACGCAGGCTATAACTTCATGTTCTTCAACGGAGCTATCGCAGGCATTTATGCAGGCAGAGGTCTTTCAAACGACAATGTTCCTCTTGAGCGCCGCTATCAGCAGTCAGAGCGTTACGGCAGAGAAATGGCTCAGATCGCTCTCAATCTCACCAACACCTATGAAGTTATCAATGCAAATGCCGATTGGGATAAAATCAATGCCGAAATGGCTCTTGCAGGCGACGGATATACTCTCTGGTTTGATGAAACTTGGGAGCCGGCAGAGGAAAAAGAGCTTGAACCCGTTCTCAACACTTTATTCAAAGAGGTTAAAATCAAGGTTACCAATCCTCTCATTCAGCTTGTCGGCAAGCTTGACCTTGCAAACTATGATGTTTACAAAGAGAATCACAGATATTACATATTCACCGAAATCGGATATATGGAATTCGGCGGAGTTAAGATTGCTCTCATGCCCGGCGAAATCGTTCAGGATCTTGTTGCAGGCGGTGGTTCGCTGACGGCAGAGGGTTCATATTCGGGCGAGGATTTCGGATACAAGACAATCCGTGAGCTGTTCGGCGAGGATACAATCGCAATCGGTCTTGCCAATGACGCAATCGGCTATGTTGTTCCCGACAACGACTATTCAATGGCTATCCTTGACGACCATTATCAGGAGCTTATTTCTCTCGGAAATGAGACCGCTTCAACGATAATGAAAGGCTATGCCGAAATCGCCGCTCAGGTTAACAGATAAGCTTTTTCGGTAGGTTTAATATTTAGTAATTAATAAAAGTCACTTTTGATGTTCGCCGTCAAGAGTGACTTTTGTTTTGTCGGATAAGCACAATGGTTGTTCCGAATCTTTGATATATATTGATTTTCGTTAGGGAACGCCGTCCTCGGCGTTCCGTGGGATTTGATGAATTTCACGGACATCCGCAAGGGCTGTCCATACGATTTATTTTTTCAATTTGTAGCGGACGATGCCCACATCGTCCAAAAAAGGATTTTTCATTATTCGCCCTTGGCGAATTGGTTCGTCGAGGACGCCGAACCCTACGGATTTTGCCGTGAATTTGTGCGTTTTCAGGCGGGCGACCGTAGGGGACGGGTCACCCGTCCCGAAAAAATGAAGAAATGAAGTGTGCCTGCGGCACATGAAGTTTTTGCTGTCGCAAAAATGAAGTTTGCTTCGCAAATTAAGGATAGGCTTCGCCTATGACCGATTATAATTTCTACGCAAAAGCTGATTGATTTTTAGTTTCACTCTTGAGGGAGCGAGAATTGACGGATGAGGTTGCGGAACGCAAATGACGGCGTTCTCAATGATAAACCGGCAACCTAATCATTTTAAAATTATCCTTTTTCGGTTTTTATGTTATATTTTGTCGAAAACAATTGTTTTTTGCCGCAAACTGTGGTAAAATGCTTTCTCGGCGTCACAAAAACAGGGAAAGGATGCAGAAAAGTGAAATCACCTTTTGTTAAAGGTCTGTCGCACGGAATTCCGATTGCGCTCGGTTATTTTTCCGTTTCATTCGGATTCGGAATAATGGCAGTCAAGGCAGGCTTAACCGCTTTGCAATCGATTATCATTTCGCTGACCAATCTGACCTCGGCGGGTCAGGCGGCGGGAGTCGGAATCATTGCGGCGGGCGGCGGTCTGATTGAAATGGCGGCAACTCAGCTCGTTATTAATCTTCGCTATTCTCTGATGGGGCTTTCGCTCTCTCAGAAGCTTGCGGATTCGTTCACAACCCCTCACAGACTGATTGCGTCGTTCGGAATTACCGATGAGATATTCGCCGTTGCTTCGGCTCAGAAAGAAAGACTTGTTCCGTCATATATGTACGGAATGATACTGATTGCAACCGTGGGCTGGACGGGCGGAACGGCTCTCGGAGCGGTTGCTGGGCTTGCTCTGCCCGTCGCTCTGACAGCGGCAATGGGCATCATGCTCTACGGAATGTTCATTGCGATAATCATTCCTGCGGCAAGAGCAAGCAGAAAAGACCTTGTTGTTATTCTTATTGCGGCTCTGTTCAGCACGGTTTTCAAGTTCCTTATTCCCTCGGTTTCGTTCGGATTTGCAATAATACTAAGCTCTGTTGCGGCGGCTGTTATCGGAGCGCTGCTGTTCCCCATTGAGCTTGCGGAAACGGAGGAAAAAGCGGAATGACAATGGTTCTTTATATCGCCGTTATGGCGGGCGTTACTTATCTTATCCGCATGATTCCGTTCACACTTTTCCGCCGAAAGATAAAATCAAGATTTCTTCAAAGCTGTCTTTATTACATACCCTATGCGGTTCTGAGCGCAATGACTTTCCCCGCCGTTTTCTATTCGACGGACAGCCCCGTTACTGCGGCTGTCGGCACGGCGGTTGCCGTTCTGCTCGCATATTTCAAGCTTCCGCTGATTGTTGTTGCGCTTGCGGCGTGCGCCGCAGCACTTGTGACCGGATTCATAATCTAAAAAAATAACAGGCTTCGTGCAGATTCAATGCACAAAGCCTGTTATCATTTTTATTGGTTGTTTTTACCAAACTGCGCTGACCTTTAAGCCCTCAACCGTGTAGGTTACATCGTGGCGGTAATTGTCATCAATCGCCTTGCAGAAAGCGTTAAGCATCTCCTCGTCGGGCATTACTATAGTAAATTTCATTGTCAGGCTGTCGGGGATATACATTCTGTCGCTCATCTGGAAGCCGTTAACCCACCAATGCATCTGAGGCTCCTGATTGACAAGCAGATCCTCGCCGTGATAAATCTGAAGGCTCATTTCCAGAAGCTGATCGTCGGTTGCGCATTCATAGAATGTGCCGAAGCTGCCGGGAGCACGGTTGTAAATACCGACCTCTCCGCCGTTGGTGATAAGGTAATTACCCTTCCAGATCTGAATCATCCACTCAAGGCCGTTATAATCGAACTTGAAGCGGCGGGTTACATAATGCCAAAGCAGAGGCATTGAATTTGCCGCAATGTCATAAAGAACGCAGAATCCGAATTCTCTCATCCAGCAGTCAAGGGTTGCATAAACCATCATCTCTGAAAGATTGAAGTCGAAGCCGATGCCCATAAGACCTCTGCCGTCCGTTTTGCCGCACCAGCCGGTTTCGGAATCGATATAAATACCGGGATTGAAGTCCTCGGTATTGCCGTCCTTAAAGGTTATTTTCATTCTGACCTGATAGAGATTCTCCGTGTCGGTCGGAACGGCATAGATTGTGTAGGTTTCAACAACGCTCATATAAACGCCGATGAAATGGCAGACCTTCTCCATGGTGCTGTTGCCCTGCTGATGATATTCGTCTCTCTTGTCATACATCTGCTCTCTGAAAGCGGTTGTGTCAACATCAAAAGCCTCAACAATAAGCTCCGCAGGTTCATTCATGCTCGGAATGCTTTTGAAAAGCGAAACGATATCAAGACCGCTGTTTTCAAGAATATGATTGCATGCCGCAGAAACAAATTCGTCAACAACAACATCGCAGTATTCCTGAGGCACAAGGCATCTGCCCGTCACGAACCTGATTACCATGGTTAATGCTCTGCTCAGCTGAAGGAACTGCTGAGTTGTGAAAACGGGATAACCGTTCTCCCAAAGCATGTCTTTATACTCGGAAATGCTGTAAAGCTGGGGACGGGTTCCCTGAATCTCGGTCGTTGCCGCAAACGCAGGCAGGCACGCAGTCAGACCGATAACAACTGCCATAATCAAAGAGACAATCTTTTTTGTTAATTTCACACAATAACCTCCATTTAAAAATCATTCTGATTTCCATGCAAATATACAAGACTTAGTGATTATATCACACTTCATACACAATATCAACATACAAACCGCACAAAATATCTGACCGTTCTTCGTAAAATATATGACCGTCCGCCGTATTTTCTCTTGATTTATATGTATAAACTATGGTATGATATGTTTATACAATTTTATGCAGAAACGGAAGCGGTGAAAATGAAACGAATTCTGATTGCAGACGACGAGGCGAGAATAAGACGCCTTGTCTGCGACTTTTTGAAAAATGCAGGATATGAAACCGTTGAAGCGGCGGACGGAAAGGAAGCAATTGAAAAATTCTTTTCTGTCGGCAGCATTGATCTTGTTATCTGCGATATAATGATGCCCGAAGCGGACGGCTGGGAGGTCTGCAAGAAAATCAGAGAGGCAAGCGGCGTTCCGATTCTCATGCTCACGGCAAGAAGCCAGGAATTTGACGAGCTTATGTCCTTTGAAAGCGGAGCAGACGATTTTGTGACGAAGCCTTTCAGCCCGAGCGTTCTCGTTAAGCGTGTTGAAGCTCTGCTCAAAAGAGCGCAGAACAGTCAGGGCAGTTCTTCGAATGATATTATTTCAATCGATTCTCTTGTTGTTGATATTCCCGCTCACAAGGTCACACTCGGCGGAGCAACGGTTGAGCTGACGATAAAAGAACACAACATTCTTGTTAAGCTTGCTTCAAGCCCCGACAGAATCTATTCAAGAGAACAGCTTCTTGACAGCATCTGGGGCGTTGATTTTGTCGGCGACCCGAGAACCGTCGATTCCCATGTTGCAAGGCTCAGAACGAAGCTCGGTTCATGGGGTGAAAAGCATCTTAAAACAGTTTACGGCGTAGGATATAAAATTGAGGTGTAAAAAATCTTGAAAGGCTTTTTCTCAAAATTCAGGCTCAGCAGAATCAGAATAAAGCTTTTTGCGGTTATTTTTGCCGTTCTGGTAGTGCTTTTCATGATGACGATGATTTTTTCTTCGCCCCTGCTGTTCCGTTCATTCTCATATCAGACCTACCGCAACTTTATTCAGATTGCTCAGGATGTCAATAAATGTATGCCCGGCTCTGCCACATACTATTTTGACCTCTATTCGATTGCGGTCAACAACAATGTCGTTTTTGAGATTACCGACGCCAACGGTCTGCCCGTTTACACTTCAAAGCAGGGTTCGTCGGTTAACGGCAGCGACCATTTTGCGTCATCTTCTTCAACGCAGTCAGAATATTCATCACTTCAACCCGTCAGGAATTATCCGTACAGAGTTAACTTTGAGGACTTTGAAATTCTCAGAAAGCCTGCCACAAGCGCCGAATATTTTGTCTATTCCGCATCGCTTGATACGGGCGAAACGGTTCATGTTTATTCAGAGGTTGCCGATGTTGAAAACATCGTTGATGTTGCGGGAAAAGTTTATTCGGCAATAAGCATTCTGATGATTATAACCATGTCGGTTATCTTCTATATTCTCGTTGCGAAATTTACAAATCCGCTTGTTGAAATGAACGACATAACAAAGGACATGGCGGCGCTGAATTTTGACCGCAAATGCGGCAACTACGGCAGCGACGAAATAGGCGAGCTCGGCAACAGTATCAACACTCTTTCAACAACTCTTGACTCCACTCTGATGGACTTAAAGGATAAAAACGAACAGCTCGAAAAGGATATTGAAAGACGCCATGCGCTTGACAATGCGAGAAAATCCTTTATCAGCAATGTTTCGCACGAGCTGAAAACCCCGATTGCAATTATTTCGGGCTATGCCGAAGGGCTTTGCGAGGGAATCAGCGACGACCCCGAGAGCATTCGTGAATACTGCCAGATAATCAGGGACGAGAGCCAGAAAATGAACTCACTTGTGGTTGAACTGCTTGAGCTTTCAAAGCTTGAAAACCGTGTTCAGCCCTTTGCTCCCGAATACTTTGACATCGGCGAAAAGGCGGCTCAGCTTCTGAACCATCTGTCTCTGCTCTTTGAGCAAAACGGCATTACGGCGGTCAACCGCATCCCCTGCCCTCTCAATTGTTACGCACAAGCCGATAAAATTGAAATTGTATTAAAGAATTATGTAACGAACGCCGTTTCTCACTGCTCGGGCGAAAAACGCATTGAGCTGAGCAGCAGAGAGCATGACGGATTCATTGAAATCAGCGTGTTCAACACGGGCGAACATATCGACAGCCGTGATTTGCCCGAAATATGGGACAGCTTCTATCGGGCTGACAAGGCTCACGGCAGAAGCGAAAACAGATTCGGTCTCGGCCTGTCAATCGTCAAGAGCATTATGGAAAATCACCGCTGTAAATACGGCGTTAAAAATGTTGACGGCGGCGTTATTTTCACTTTTGAAGTTTCAAAGGATAAAGACTACTATGAAAAAAAGCAGTAAAATAATAAAATCGGTTTCGGTTATTTTGTGTGCGTTTCTGATAACGGGCATTTTCAGCTCATGCTCAAAAAAGGAAGAACCGGGAGTTAAAACCGTCAAATCCGTTTCAAGCCGAAATTCAATTTCGTCTCTTTCGGAGGACGCCGGTGTTCATTACGCCGAAAACAAGACCGCTTTCTCCGAAAAAGCCGCTTCTTCGGGTCTTATTGAGCTTTATGTTGACCCCGATTCATTCTCTTTCGGAGTTTTAGAGACCACCCATAACAAGCTCTGGACTGCGCTCCCTCTGCTTGAAGATGTCGCTCAGGGAGAAGCCCTTATCAGCGCCGCATCAATGGTTTCGCTGAAGATTATCGGCGGAACGGATATTTATTATCTCAATTCTCAGGATAATTCGCTTGCCTACGGCAGAGCTTCATATAACCTTATTCAAAACGGCTCGGTTTTTGTTTTTGACATCTTTCCCGATGAAAAAACCGCCGCAAAGCAGAGCTTTGAAAAAACCGATATCGGATTCAGGGTTTCGCTCGGCGTTACTCTCGCAGACGGCAGCATGTTTGTTTCGTGCAGCAGCTCAAATCTGACGGGCAATTCCGACGCATATATTGAAAGCATTGATATTCTGAACGGCTTCGGAGCATACAACAATCCCGATGAAGATGATTTTCTTCTTGTTCCCGACGGCTCGGGCGCAATCATCAAAACGGCAATTTATGACGAATCATTTGAGCCTCTTTCATTTGCGGTTTACGGCAGCGACCCGTCCGCATGCACCGATGCGTCGGGGAATGCGGTTATCCCTGCTTTCGGCATAAAGCACGGAGATTCAGCCTTTGTTTCGCTCATTCAGAGCGGCGACGCCGTTGCTTCGATTAATGCTCAAAAGGCAAAAACAGTCAGCGAATACAACACCGTTTACCCGAGCTTTACCGTAACTCCCGTTCTCTATGAGGATGAAACGCTCTATATTTCAAAATCTCCCGCAGTCGGCGAAATATCTCTCTGCTACCGTTTTCTTTCGGGCAACAACGCCACCTATGCGGGTCTTGCCTCGGCATGCCGTGAACAGCTCATCAGAAATTCCGTGCTTTCAACAAGAACGGTTGAAGCCGAGGACTATCTGCCGTTTTATCTGACCCTGACGGGCTGCGCCAAAAAATCGCTCGGCCCGATAAACTATCTCTCGTCGCTGACCGATTTTGAACAGGCAAAGGATATGCTTATCCGAATGAAAAATAAAGGCATCAACAATGTCAGCGTTCGGTATTCGGGTATATTCAGCGGCGGACTTGATTCAAAGGATATCAACAGATCGTCGGTTCTCCGCCGTCTCGGAGGCACTTCAAAGCTCACCGAGCTTTACGATTACATCAAAACTCAGAAAATGAGCCTGTATCTTGACATCAATCTGCTCACCTCGTCAACGGGCTTTTCAGGCGGAAATGCCGTTAATATCAGGAAGCAGGACAGCAGCTACACTCCCGAAAACGGTTTGGTTGAATACATGAACGGAAGCGTCGCTTCAAGAAGCCTCAGGAGTCTTTCAAAGCTTTCAAAGGTTGTTGCTTCGGTTCTCGGCGATACCCGCAGTCTCAGCTTCTCGGGCTACTGCCTTAACGATGTCGGTTCGGTTCTCTATTCGGACTTTTCCTCAAACGGTCTGCTCAGGGATTCCGCCGCAGATACGATAAGCTCGGCGATTGCGCCGCTCTCAACCGATCATTCCGCAATGGCGGACAGAGGCAATTTCTATATGCTCAAAAGCATTGATTCGGTTATTAATATTCCGATGAAGCCGTCAGCATCAGAAAGCGGAGCATATTTCTCAATTCCGTTCATTCAGCTTGTGCTTCACGGTATTGTTGATTATGCGGGCGAGCCGATTAATACAAGCGTCAATCTTCAGGAAACCCTGCTGAAATATATTGAATACGGCGCATGCCCGCATTTCAAGTGGAATTACGAAGCTCTGAGCGGCAGCACCGCAAACGATATATATTATTATGACAACACCATCAATGACGCCGCAGAATTTTATTCTCAGGCGAACGAAGCGCTCAACGACCTTCGTGACGCAAGAATGACCGACCACTACGAGGTTGACGACGGCGTTTTCTGCACGGAATATGACACGGGCGCAATGATTTATGTCAACTACACCGACAGCGATTATCCCGTTCTCGGCGTTGTTGTTGAAGCAAGAAGCTTTCTCAGAGTCAACTAATATTTCAGGAGGATTATTTATGCCTTATATCAGAACAACCGTCAGCAAGGAGCTGACTCAGCAGAACAAAGAAAACCTTAAAACAAAGCTCGGTCAGGCGATTGCGCTCATTCCCGGCAAAAGCGAATCATGGCTCATGCTTTCGTTTGAGGATAACACTAACATGTATTTCAAAGGCGACGGCTCGCAGGACTACGCATTTTTGCAGGTCAGCATTTTCGGCTCTGCCTCCGATGCGGCATATGACAGGCTTACCGCCGCCCTGTGCGAGATTGTCAACGAGGAGCTCGGCATTGATTTGGCAAATATCTATGTCAAATATGAAGAAGTTGACCATTGGGGCTGGAACGGCAGTAACTTTTAAGCCATGAAAGAGAAAAATGATTCTCTTTTGCTTGTCGCTGCGGCGCTTGCGGTTTCTGCGATACTAATTCTTTACGGCATTTTTGATTCGCCGAAATATAATTCGTTTGAAGCTCGGTTAAAAGAAACCTCTGCGGCTTTCTTCGTTTCGGAAGCGTCAACCGCCGAGCCTGATAAAATAATAAACATCAACACGGCGGATGTTTCCGAGCTTATGGAGCTTGAGGGAATCGGCGAAAAGAAAGCGGAGGATATCATTGAATACCGCCTTAAAAACGGCAGATTCAGAAACGCCGAGGAGCTGACCGAGGTTGAAGGCATCGGCATCACGATTCTTGAAAAAAATTTAGGCAGAATATCGGTTTAAGCACTTGTCATTCGTGAAAAAAGCTGTTATACTTTTATAATTATAAAAGGTTTGAATCAGCATAGGAGGTTAATGTATGGACAGAACAGAAATAAAACGCTTTTATGAGTCCCCCGAGAAGTACGCCGACAGCAGCGTTACGGTTTACGGCTGGGTCAAAACTCTCAGGGATTCAAAAGCAATCGGCTTTATCGAGCTTAACGACGGCAGCTGTTTTAAGGGCGTTCAGATCGTCTTTGAAGCGGCAAAGCTTGATAATTACAAGGAAATTGCAAAGCTCAATGTCGGCTCGGCAGTTAAGGTTAACGGCAAGCTTTTGCTCACGCCCAACGCAAGCCAGCCGTTCGAGATAAATGCGGACGAGATCTCAATTGAAGCGCAGTCAACTCCCGACTATCCGCTTCAGAAAAAGAGACATTCTCTTGAATATCTGAGAACCATCGCCCACCTCAGACCGAGAACGAACACCTTCAACGCAGTTTTCAGAATCCGTTCGGAGGCGGCATATGCCATTCATAAATTCTTCATTGACCGTGGCTTTGTTTACGCTCACACTCCGCTGATTTCATGCAGCGACTGCGAGGGCGCAGGCGAAATGTTCAAGGTTACGACCCTTGACCTTGAGGATGTTCCCAAGACAGAGGGCGGCAAGGTTGATTTCAGCGAGGATTTCTTCCAGAAGCCCGCATATCTGACCGTTTCGGGTCAGCTTCAGGCCGAAACAATGGCTCTTGCATTCGGCAATGTTTACACCTTCGGCCCGACCTTCAGAGCCGAAAAGTCCTACACTCAGCGCCACGCCGCCGAATTCTGGATGATTGAGCCTGAAATGGCATTTGCAGAGCTTTCGGACGACATGGATGTTGCCGAAGCCATGATCAAATTTGTTATTAACTATGTTCTTGAAAAATGCCCGCAGGAGCTTGAATTCCTCAACAAATTCGTTGATAAGGAGCTTATCGAAAGGCTGACGGCGGTTGCAAGCTCCGATTTCGGCAGAGTTACCTACACGGAAGCAGTCAAGCTTCTTGAGGAGCACAACGACGAGTTTGAATACAAGGTCAGCTGGGGCTGTGACCTTCAGACGGAGCACGAGCGTTTTCTGACCGAGAAGATATTCAAAAAGCCCGTTTTTGTTACAGATTATCCCAAGGAAATCAAGGCGTTTTATATGCGCCTTAACGATGACGGCAAGACCGTTGCCGCCTGCGACTGCCTTGTTATGGGCATAGGCGAAATCATCGGCGGCAGCCAGAGAGAGGAACGCCTTGACCTGCTTGAAGCCCGCATTAATGAGCTTGGCCTTGACCCCAAGGACTATGACTGGTATCTTGACCTGCGCCGTTACGGCGGAGTTAAGCACAGCGGCTTCGGCCTCGGCTTTGAAAGACTTGTTATGTATCTGACAGGCATTTCAAACATCAGAGATGTGCTTCCGTTCCCGAGAACAACCGGCTCGGCAGATTTTTAATCGAATAAGAATAAGGCAACCGCCGCAAATCCCGAATAGTGAGATTTGCGGCGGTTTTTATCTGTTCCTTTCAAGCTCGGTAATTTTTTCGGAAATCTCTTTGAAAACGGGAGCGCAGCTCAAGGCTCCCTCGCCGCCGTCCTCTCTCAGAATCGCAACGGCATATTTCGGGTTCTCCGCAGGAAACCAGCCCGCAAACCAGGCGTTATATATTTCTTCGTCTCCGTGAAATTTGCCCGTCTGAGCGGTTGCGGTTTTGCCGCAGGACGAAACGGCATCGCTTGCCGCCCTTTTTCCGCTCCCCTGTTCAACAACCTTTTGAAGAAATCCTCTCAGCAATACGGCGGTTTTCCCTGATATAATTCCGATTTTTTCGCCGTAGTTTCTTATCTCGGTCGTCTCTCCGTTTTCGTCAACCGTGCCTTGAACAAGGTACGGTTTTATATATACCCCGCCTCTCGCTATTGCCGCCATCATCGAGCAAATCTGAACGGGCGTTGCAAGCAGATCCCCCTGACCGAATGAAATATTTGCAACGGCGGCGTTTGAATCAAGCTCGTCGGCGTTCGGGAGATTGCCCGCCTGAGACTTGATTCCGTCGGCAAATACGGTTTCTCTGCCGAAGCCGAAATCCGAAGCCGTCTTGATTATTTCTTCTGCTCCCGTTTTCAGCGCAAGGGCAATAAAATAGGTGTTGCAGGAGTTGGCAACCGCTCCCTCCATGTTCAGAACGCCGTGACCCTCCCGCTTATGGCAGTTAAAGGTTACTCCGTTATATTCAACGCTCCCCGTGCAGTTATATTCAAAATCGGGGCTTATCCCCTTTTCGATTGCGGCGGCGGCAACAACGGGCTTGAACACCGAACCGACGCTGAAAGCAAGAAACGCCCTGTTTATGAGCGGAGACCTTTCGTCATCAAGGCTTTCGGCAATATTACTCTGACTGAACAAAGGCCTTGAAACGCAGGCTCTGATTGCTCCGCTTTCAATATCTTCAATCACAACCGCCGCCCGTTCCGCTCCCGAAGCGTCGAGCGCATTCTCGGCAATCCGCTGAATATCCTTGTCAACCGTCAGCTTAACTCCGTTTTTCGGCGCAGAATTGCCCGAAATCTCCGTTTTCTCGCCGAGCATGATTTTTCCCCTTGCGTTGGCGGAAAACCTGACCCTGACCGTTGAATTATTCTCGGAAAGAACGGAATCAAACGCTTTTTCAATTCCGCTCACTCCCCTGCCGTCAGAGCCGAGATAGCCGATTAAATGGCAGGCAAGCGAATCCGATGAATACCTCTCGGGCACTTCAAATTCAAGAATATCCGGGCAGTTTTCATCGGGATAATCCACCTTGACGGCAACGGGGCTGCCCTTTGACATTCTCTGCATAACCGAATCGAAAACCAGCGGCGATAGCCTGCCTTTGAGCGAATAAATGGCTGAATTTGTCGGCTTTGCGGCGGCATAAAGCTCGGTTTCGCCGTTAGTCAGCGGCTTCATGCGACAATCATAAACCGTCCCCCTCAGGGTCGTTATATCAATCGACTTTGCCGACGAGTGCGCCGCCGCCTGAACGCTTCCCGAAGCAATTTTTGCGGTGCGAACCCCGAGGACAGAAAAGACAAGTAAAAACACCAGTATTACCGTTACTGCTCTTTTTTTCAAAAAAATCACTCCCTGTGACTATTCATTCCACAGAGAGTGCATTTTTAATCATTATTAAGCTGTCAAAGCCTTTGGCTTTTTCGAGCAGATAACAACGCCCGAGATAATCAGCAAAGCCCCGAAAATACCCATGGGAGTTATCGGCTCGGAAAGGAAAATTGCGCCTGTCAGCAGTGTTACGAACGGGCTGACATAAATATAGTTGTTCGTTTTAACAACTCCGAGCCTTAAAACCGCTTTGCTCCAAAGCACATAGCAAATTCCGCTTCCGAGAACGCCGAGGAACAGCAGATTCAGGAGCATTTTCGGCTCTTTCAGCGCTTCAAGCGGCAATTCGCCGCCCTGAATGAGCATAATCGGCAGAGAAGTCAGCAGACCGTAAAACATGAGCTTTCTTGTCAGCATTATCGTGTTGAATCTGCCGACATATTTTTTCAGAACGACCGAATAAACAGCCCACGAAAGAGCGGCAAGCATAGAAAGCATATCGCCCAGCGGATTCAGCTTCAGAATGAATTTTCCGTTGAGAACAACCATGGCAACGCCCGAAAACGCAACAAGAAAGCCGAAAAGTATGTTTCGGTTGAGCTTTTCGCTCTTTGTGAAGAAATGAGCAAGCACGGCGGTCATTATCGGCGCACTTGCAACAATTATGCTGACATTCGAGGCAAGAGTGAACCGCAGGGCATAATTTTCCGCCATAAAATAAAGAGTACAGCTGAAAACTCCCATTGCGGCAAAGCCCAGCTCGTCTTTTATGCTTGTTTTATCCCACTTCGGGTGAAGAAGCCACAAAACGGCATAGGCAATCACAAAGCGGCAAATCATTATCTGAACGGGAGAAAACACCGTCAGCAGAACCTTTGACGAAATAAATGTGCTGCCCCATACGGTTATCGTTACTGCGGCGAAAAGATGGCCGACAAGCTTTTGAGTTTTATCCGTCATACATTAAATCTGAACAGAACAACATCGCCGTCCTGCATAACATAATCCTTGCCCTCGCTTCTGACAAGGCCTTTTTCCTTTGCGGCGGCAATTGAGCCGAGCGCAATCAGGTCGTCATATGCAACAACCTCTGCTCTGATGAAGCCTCTTTCAAAGTCGCTGTGAATCTTGCCCGCCGCCTGCGGAGCCTTTGTGCCTTTTTTGATAGTCCATGCTCTGACCTCGGGCTGACCCGCCGTCAGATATGAGATAAGTCCGAGCAGAGCATAGCTCTTTTTAACAAGCAGGTCAAGGCCGCCCGTTTCAATTCCGAGCTCCTCAAGGAACATTTTCTTTTCTTCCTTATCGAGCGAAGCAATTTCGGCTTCAAGCTCTGCGCAGATGGGAAGAACCTCGCTGCCCTCCGCCTTTGCAATCTCGCAGACTTTAAGATAATTACTGTTCGATTGGATTCCGCTTGCGAAATCCTCCTCGCTCATGTTGCAGGCATAAATAACGGGCTTGGCAGTCAGCAGAGCGATTTCGGCAAGCCACTCTTTTTCGTTTTCGTCACATTCCATATTCCTTGCGGGAATATTATTTTCAAGGGTCTGCTGAAGTCTTTTGAGAAATTCAAGCTCGCCCGCAAGCGACTTGTCACCTTTCAGAGCCTTTGTTACTCTGTCAATTCTGCGCTCAACCATTTCGATATCCGAAAGGATAAGCTCAAGATTTATCGTTTCGATATCTCTTGCAGGGTCGATTGTTGCGTCAACATGAACGATATCGTCATTTTCAAAACAGCGGACAACATGAATAATCGCATCAACCTCACGGATGTGGGAAAGAAACTTGTTGCCCAGACCCTCGCCCCTTGACGCACCCCTGACAAGACCCGCTATATCAACAAATTCAATAAATGCGGGAGTGACTTTAACGGGGTTATAAATTTCCGCAAGCTTGTCCAGCCTTTCATCGGGAACGGAAACAACGCCGACATTCGGCTCAATGGTGCAGAAAGCATAGTTTGCGGACTGCGCTCCTGCGTTGGTTATTGCATTAAACAGCGTGCTTTTGCCGACATTAGGCAAACCGACTATTCCGAGCTTCATATTAAAAATCCTTTCAAAACAGTTTTAACCCATTCATTATATATTAATCGCCTGAAAAATACAACCTTAAAAAATAAAAAATCAGCCTGCGTGGAAATAATCACCAACGCAGGCTGAAAACCGTTTATTCTTCTTTTGAACAACACCGGATAAAATTATTCTATTTCAAGGTGCTTCGACTCCGGCAGGACTGTAGCTTTCTTGGGCAAGGTCAGTTTCAGAACGCCGTTGTCATATTTCGCCTTAATTTTATCGGTATCTATCATCGAAACATCAAATTCACGGCTGTACTGACCGTAGGAGCGTTCGCAACGGACATATTTATGCTTCTTGTCCTTTTCCTCATGCTCCGAATGGCGCTCGGCGTGAACGGTCAGAATGTCGTTATTAATGTCAAGGCGGATATCTTTCTTATCGAATCCGGGCAAATCCGCTTCAAGCAGGTAGCTGTCGCCCTGATCGGTTATATCGGTCTTGAACTCCGCAATATCTGCGCTGCGGAAGAAGCTGTCAAACGGATCATCGAAAAATCTCTTTTCAAATTCTTCCATTTCACGGAACGGATTATAGCTCATCTGATTGTTATTGTTTCTGCGGTAAGGTCTGAGTTCAAACATAATTAATACCTCCAAAAATGATTGTATATTTATGTCGACCTTTTTGATTTAATTGCTCCGGCAGGATCGGCTGCTGTCGGGGTTAAGGTGATGGGAGTTGAACCCGATATGGTTTAAAATGGTCTATTTTCGCCTGAACTGCGTTAAAAATCTTGCCATACGGAAGTATGGCGGC
>JBJEQD010000125.1:0-25810 GCA_051881575.1 Acutalibacteraceae bacterium
AAGAGTTTGAAGCCCTTGCTCTTAACAGCGCCGAAATATATAACCCGAAGGTCAGCGTTCACGGCTTTGATTGCAGCCTTTCGGGGCTTGAAAATCAATGCAGAAAAATGCTTGACCAAGGCGAAAAGCATGAAAATATTGCCCGTTATTGCCTTGATTTTATCGGCAAAACGGTTGAAAAAATGACCGAGGCGGCTCTGAATGAATTCGGCAGGCTTCCGCTTGTTTATGCGGGCGGCGTTATGTCAAATTCATTGATAAGAGAACGCATTCTCGGAAAGTTCGACGCAAGCTTTGCACAGCCCGATTTTTCCTGCGACAATGCGGCGGGTGTTGCCGTTCTTGCGTCGCTGAAAGGAGCGGCGGACGGTGAGTAACGGAGTTGTTCTGAGCGTCAGCCAGCTCAACAGATATGTTAAATCAATAATCGAGCAGGATATTAACCTGCAAACTGTTTTTGTTCAGGGAGAAGTATCAAATTTCACCAATCATTACCGCACGGGTCATTATTATATGACAATCAAGGACGAATTTTCATCTATCAAAGCGGTAATGTTCAAATCAGCAAATTCAAGGCTCAGATTCATGCCCGAAAATTCGATGAGCGTTATCGTCAAGGGCAGAGTATCCGTGTTTGAAAGAGACGGTCAGTATCAGCTTTATATTGACGATATGATGCCTGAGGGAACGGGCGCATTGAGCCTTGCGTTTGAACAGCTGAAAAATAAGCTTGCCAAAGAAGGGCTTTTTGACTCCGAAAAGAAAAAGCCGATACCCGCTTTTCCGAAAAGGGTCGGAGTTGTCACTTCTCCGACGGGTGCGGCAATCAGAGACATTATCAATGTCATTTCCCGCCGTTATCCTTTGACGGAGCTTGTGCTCTGCCCCGTTGCTGTTCAGGGCGAGAACGCTGCGCCGCAGATTAAGGCGGCGATTGAGCTTTTTAACGCCGAAAAGGCGGCGGATGTGCTGATAGTCGGGCGAGGAGGTGGCTCGGTTGAGGAGCTTTGGGCTTTCAATGAGGAAATCGTTGTAAGAGCGGTTGCCGCAAGCGAAATACCCGTTATTTCAGCCGTCGGCCATGAAACCGATTTCACAATCTGCGATTTTGCGGCGGATCTCAGAGCGCCGACGCCCTCTGCGGCTGCGGAGCTTGCCGTTCCCGACTGCGAAAGGCTCCGTGAATCTCTCGAAGCCCTTCAAAGAAGAATCAATTCTTCTGTAGCGGAAAGAATCGGTTATGAGCGTTCAAGGCTTGAATTAAATAAAGCCGTGCTTCAGAAATTAAGTCCCTCAAATTATATAGATTCTCTTTGCGTCAGATGCGACAGAGCGGTTATGGCGATGGATTCAGCCGTTGCCAAAAGAACGGCTGAGGAATCAAAAAGGCTTGCTTCCGTCTGTGCAAAGCTTGATGCAATGAGCCCGCTGAAAATCCTTGCAAGAGGTTTCAGCGTTGCAAGCAAAAACGGAAAAATAATAACCGATATCGGTTCCGTCAAAAAGGGCGACAGCATAAATGTCAAGCTCTCGGGCGGAGACCTTGAATGTGAAGTTACGGAAGTCAGAGGTTGCTGAATATGGAAAAAATGGATTATGAAAAATCCGTTTCAAGGCTTGAAGAAATTGCGGACAAGCTTGAAAACGGAAATATGACTCTTGAAGAAATGATGAAGCTTTATGAAGAGGGCACGGCTCTTGCCGCTAAATGCTCAAAAAGCCTTGATAAGGCTCAATTGAAGATAACCGAGCTTTCTTCGGGAAAGGCAAAAAGCAATGATTGAATTTGAAAAAAGATTTTCGGATTATGTTCGGATTATAAATGAAGCGGCAAAAAATTATGTTTCTTCCGCTTCTTTTGAGGGCAGAGAATCCGAGGGCTTAAAGGTTATGCTTGAAGCAATGGCTTATTCCCTCAATAACGGCGGAAAGCGTATCAGACCCATGCTGACCCTTGAATTCTGCCGTGTGTGCGGCGGTGATTATATGAAAGCCGTTCCGCTTGCGCTTGCGGCTGAAATGATTCACACCTATTCGCTTATTCACGATGATTTGCCCTGCATGGATAACGACGATATGCGCAGGGGCAAGCCGTCGAGCCACAAGGCTTTCGGCGAAGCAAACGCCCTGCTTGCGGGTGATTCTCTGTTGACCTTTGCATTTGAAACCGCTCTTTCTGCTCCCGGGCTTGACGCCCCGAAACGCTGTGCGGCAGGTCTTGAGCTTGCAAAGGCGGCGGGCTGTTCGGGAATGATTGCTGGTCAGGTTATGGATCTTGCCAATGAAGCAAAATCTGTTTCGATTGACGAAATAAAAGCTACCGACAGGCTCAAAACGGGCGAAATGATAAGAGTTTCGGCTCTGCTCGGCTGTATTGCCGCAGGGGCTGATGAGGAAAAAATCAAAGCGGCGGAAAAATATTGCGAAAATATCGGGCTTGCGTTTCAGATTGTTGACGATATTCTCGATGTAACGAGCGATGAAGCTACTCTCGGCAAGCCGATAGGCAGCGACAGCGAAAACGAAAAATCAACCTATGTTTCGCTTCTCGGCCTTGAAAAGTCGGATCGGTATGCCCGTGAGCTAACCGAGCGTGCAAAAGCCGCTCTTGATATTTTCGGCTGTGAAGGAGAGTTCCTTTCCGAGCTTGCGGACAAGCTCTCAAACAGGAAAAACTGAGTTATATGAATTCAAATGTTGAAGTTAAAACCGAATATTTAAGAAATATAAAACACCCGTCGGATGTTAAGCTTCTGAGCGAAAAACAGCTTGAAATGCTGTGCGCCGAGATAAGAAGAAATCTTGTTGACACCGTTTCAAAGACGGGCGGTCATCTTGCTTCAAATCTCGGAACGGTTGAACTGACCGTGGCGTTGCATAAGTCGTTCAATTCGCCCGAGGATAAGATAGTCTGGGATGTCGGCCATCAGGCATACACTCATAAGCTTCTGACTGGCAGATATTCCGAATTTTCAACTCTTAGAACCGAAAACGGAATTTCGGGCTTCGTTCGCCCCGACGAGAGCGAGCATGACAGCTTTTATGAGGGTCATGCGGGAGTTTCGATTTCTCAGGCGGCAGGCATTGCGGCGGCGAATGCCGTTAAAGGCTCAAAGAATTATGCGGTTGCAGTTATCGGCGACGGTGCTTTCGGGAACGGCATGGTTTATGAAGCCATGAACAATGCGGGTTCAGCCAAAACAAGGCTGATTGTTATTCTGAACGACAATGAAATGTCGATTTCCGAAAATGTCGGCGCAATGGCAAGATATCTTGCCGCTGTCAGAGCAAAGCCCGAGTATTACCGCTTCAAGGCGAGAACGGAAAAGGCTCTCAAGAAAATTCCGATAGTCGGAAAATCGCTTTCCAATCATTTGTTTAAGCTTAAAACCGCTCTCAAAAACATGATTTTTTCAAGCTCATTTTTTGAAAGTCTCGGTTTTAAGTATATAGGACCGATTGACGGTCACAACATTCCGAGCCTCTGCGAAGCGATGGACAGCGCCAAAATGGTTGCCGCTCCCGTTGTTATTCATGTTAACACCGTTAAAGGCAGGGGATATGATTTTGCAGAGACCTCTCCCGAAAAATTCCACGGTATTTCAAGGTTTGATATCAACACGGGCGAGCCTTTAAGCTCGGGTGACAGCTATTCCGATCATGTCGGAAAAGTCCTTTGCTCCTTTGCTTCAAAGGATAAGCGCATCTGTGCCGTGACTGCCGCCATGGCTCTCGGCACGGGGCTTGAAGAATTTTCAAAGACTTATCCCGAGCGTTTCTTTGATGTCGGCATTGCCGAGGGTCACGCCGTAACCTTTGCGAGCGGACTTGCGGCGGGAGGAATGCTTCCCGTATTTGCGGTTTATTCAACTTTCTTTCAGCGTTGCGCCGATCAGATAATCCATGACGGAGCTTTGCAGAGAAGAAAGCTTGTTATCGCAGTTGACCGTGCGGGCTTTGTCGGCGAGGACGGCGAAACGCATCAGGGCTTGTTTGATGTTTCTCTTGTTCAGAGCGTTCCGAACGCCACGGTTTATTCTCCCTCAACCTATGCGGAGCTCGGCAAAGCGTTTTACAATGCTTTTTATAAAGATAACAACCTCGTAATTATCAGATATCCGAGAGGAAGCATGCCTCAGACGGACGAGAATTTTGAAGCCGCTTCTGAGAGCTTTGAAATTGTCGGCAATCCGCAGGCCGAGACTGCGATTGTGACCTACGGAAGATTATATTTCAATGCGCTTAATGCTTTGAAAATTCTTGAAGAAAAAGGCATTGATGCGAAAATTATTAAACTTACAAAAATTATTCCTCTGCCCGAGGAAGCAATAAACGTCGCTTTCGGATGTAAAAATGTTTTCTTCTTTGAAGAAGGAATGAAGGGCGGCGGAGTCGGAGAAGCTCTCGGCTCCCGATTGCTTGAAAGAGGTTTTGCGGGCAGATATTCTTTGACTGCGGTTGACGGCGAATTTGTCAGCCATGCAAGCATTTCAAGGCTCATGGAAAAATATTCGCTGAGCGCAGAGAAAATGGCTGAAAAGATAGAAAAAGAGGTGGCGTTGTGAGCGACAAAACACGGCTTGATGTTGCCGTTTTTGAAAGAGGCTTTGCCGAAACAAGAGAAAAAGCAAAAGCTCTCATAATGGCGGGCAGCGTTTACCTTAACGGTCAAAAGGCGCTGAAAGGCGGTGCGGCGGTCAAGGAATCCGACAAAATCGAAGTCAGGGGAGCGGTTAATCCCTATGTCAGCAGGGGAGGCTTAAAGCTCAGCAAAGCAGTTTCAAGCTTCGGGCTTGACCTCAAAGACTGCATCTGCATGGATATCGGCGCTTCAACGGGCGGATTTACCGACTGTATGCTTCAAAACGGCGCAAAAAAGGTTTATTCAATCGATGTCGGCTACGGTCAGCTTGCTTGGAAGCTGCGATGTGACGAAAGAGTGGTTAACCTTGAAAGAACCAATTTCAGGTATGTAACAAGAGAGCAGATTCCCGATGAAATAGATTTTGCTTCGGTTGATGTTTCGTTTATTTCTCTGAAGCTGATTTTGCCCGTAATGAATACTTTGCTGAAAGACGGCGGGTGTTCGGTTTGCCTTATAAAGCCTCAGTTTGAAGCGGGCAAAGAAAATATCGGCAAAAAAGGCGTTGTCAGAGACAAAAGGGTTCATGCTCAGGTTGTTGAAAACATAACCGAATTCGCTTCTCAAAACGGCTTTGAGGTTATCTCGGCGGATTTTTCGCCGATAAAAGGTCCCGAGGGAAATATTGAATACCTAATGTATATAAGGAAAAAATCCGAGGGCGGAATGCTGTGGAGCGGCTCGCCCGAAGAGCTTGTTGAGCGTTCGCATGAATGTCTCGACTGAAAAGGAGATGAGAGAATGAAAATTGCTCTTATGCCTAATCTGACCCGAGCGGAAGCTTTCGGAGTAACAAAAGGGATATATAACAGCCTGCTGAAGCTCGGCGCAAAGCTTTTGATTCCTGCCGAATTGAAAAACGATTTCAGATTTGCTCAGGCGGATTTTATGCCTGCCGAAGAAGCAATTGATGAGTGCGATGCGGTTATAGCGGTCGGCGGTGACGGTTCGATTATTCACGCCGCAAAGCTTGCCGCCGTCAGGCAAAAGCCGATTCTCGGAGTGAATGCTGGCAGGCTTGCTTTTATGGCGGGGCTTGAAGATAATGAGCTTGATTTGCTCTCCGAGCTTATGGACGGGAGCTATGCTCTCGACAAACGCCTTATGCTTAAAACAAGCATTGTAAAAGACGGCGAGGCTGTATTCAGCGATTGCTGTGTCAACGATTGCCTGATAATCAACAAAGAAAGGCAGAGAATGACAGCGATTGATGTTGCGCTTGACGGCAGACGGTTTAACAGCTATCTGTGCGACGGCGTTCTGATTTCAACGCCGACGGGTTCAACCGCCTATTCTCTTTCTGCGGGAGGGCCTATTGTTGACCCCGAGCTTGAAAGCATATTGCTGACCCCCATTTGCCCCCATTCGCTCGTTGACCGTTCGCTTATTTTCAGACCCGATGCCGAAATAACCGTTGAATCGGCTGAAAACTGCGCCCTCTGCGTTTCAAATGACGGAACCAATCCGCTGACTGTTGAGCCGGGATGCAGGGTCGTTGTTTCAAGAGCGGAGTTTACGGCGAATTTCATCAGAATTAAATCGGATAATTTTATTGATATTCTTTATAAAAAATTAGCGCAGAGGCGATAAAAGAATGCCGACTGATGCGAAAGGATGAGACTGTGAAAAAGAAAAGACACGAAACGATATTGAGGCTGATTGAGCAATACTGCCTTTCAACCCAGACCGAACTGCTTGAGTTGCTGAAAAAAGAGGGATTTGATACCACTCAGGCGACCGTTTCAAGAGATATCAAGGATTTGAGATTGGTTAAAAAGGTCGATGAGCTCGGCAGAAGCCGTTATGCCGTTGACAGCGGCGATTCGGGCGAGCTTCTCGGAAAATACAGAAGCATTTTCAGCCATTCGGTCATTTCTGCCGATTATGCGGGCAACACTCTTGTTATCCGCTGTTACACGGGAATGGCTCAGGCGGCGTGTGCGGCTCTTGACTCAATGCATTGGGAAGGACTTGTCGGCACTCTTGCGGGCGACGACACCATCTTTGCCCTTTGCAGAACTCCCGAGCTTGCATGTCAGATGAAGGATGCCATTGCCGATTTGCTCTGAGAGGAAGATAAACGATTATGCTTGTCGATTTGAAAATCGAGAATATAGCCGTTATTGAAAAAGCGGAGCTTGAATTTGACAAGGGTCTTAATGTTATGACGGGCGAGACGGGAGCGGGAAAATCGATTGTCATTGATTCGATTAACGCAATTCTCGGCGAGAGAACTTCAAGGGAGCTTATCCGTTCGGGCTCACAGAGCGCAAGAGTATACGCTTCATTTTCGGATATAAGCGATGAAACCGAACGGCTTCTTGACGAAATGGGCATTGAAAAAATGCCCGATAAAACCCTTGTTGTCAGCCGTTCTCTTGCCGTTTCGGGCAAGAATTCCTGCCGAATCAACGGCTGCCCCGCAACGGTATCTGCCCTGAAAGAAATCGGATCGGGGCTTATCAATATTCACGGTCAGCATGACAGTCAGGCTTTGCTCTCTCCCGAAAAGCATTGCGGATTCATTGACAGCCTTGCGGAAAATGGGGAGCTTCGGAGCGAATATAAGCAGGTGTTTTCAAAGCTTGTTGCCGTTAAGCGTGAGCTTGAGTCGCTTTATGACGCAAGGGACGAAAAGACAGCACGCCTTGATTATCTGAATTTTCAGATAAATGAAATTACCGCCGCAAATGTCAGAGTCGGCGAGAGAGACGAGCTTTCAAAAGAAAAAGCCCTGCTTCAGAATGCGGGCAAGGTTATTAAAGCCCTTGAAAACGCATATTCTGCTCTTAAATCCGATAACGGACTTGTTTCAGGCGTTGAGGACTGCGCCCGTGAGCTTGAAGAAGCGGCGAAATATTACGGCGGTGCGGAAGAATGTGCAAAGGGAGTCAGAAACGCTGCATATGAGCTAAGCGATTTTTCCGATGAAATAAGAAATCTGACGGCTCATTTTGATTTTAACCCCGAGCGGCTCTCGGAAATTAACGAAAGACTTGATTTCCTTTACCGCCTTTCAATGAAATACGGCGCTCAGGAGAGCGACATTTTGAATTCGCTCGAAAAAGCGGTTGCCGAAAAGAATGAAATTGAGGTTTCCGACGAGAGAATAGCGGAGCTTGAAGAAAAGCTTTATTCTCTTTCGGATAAAATAAAAATCCTTTCCGCAAAACTTACGGACAGCCGCATGAAAGCGGCAAAGGAATTTGAGAATAGGGTCAAAGCCGAGCTTGAATTTCTTGATATGCCGAAGGTCACCTTTGTTGTTGACCGCAAGGCAACCGCACTCACCTCAAAGGGTGCGGATGCGATAGAATTTCTAATCAGCGCAAACCCCGGGCAGGAGCCGAGACCGATTGCAAAGATTGCTTCGGGCGGCGAGCTGTCAAGAATCATGCTTGCAATAAAGAGCGTGCTTTCGGATAAAGACGAGGTTGCAACGCTGATATTTGACGAGATTGACACGGGCGTGAGCGGTTCCGCCGCAGAAAAGATTGCTTTGAAGCTCGGTCAGGTCTCAAAGGGCAGGCAGGTTATCTGCGTTACCCACCTAGCAAGAATAGCCGCACAGGCGGACAAGCACATGAGAATTTCAAAATCCGTTGACGGTTCAAACACTTTCACTAAGATTGAAACGCTCGGATTTGAAGAAAGAGCGGCGGAGATTGCAAGAATAACCGCAGGCGGCGGAATAACCGCTTTGCAGCTTGAAACGGCAAAAGAAATGTTAATAAATGTAAAACAGGAGGATATTCAACAATGAAAATCGGAGCTTGCGTCGGAGCAAATGCAGAAAGCATGAGAATAATCAAAAAGATAGGTTTTGACTATGCCGAGGGTCACAGCCAGGATATAGTTAAAAAGCCTATGGAATATATTGAAGAAATGAAAGCGACGGGTATTCCGATGCTTGCCGCAAACTGCTTTATCGGTCTGAGAGTTGTCGGCGAGGAAAGAGACGATGAAAAAATCAAAGAATACCTTGAGGAGCTTTTCAAAAGAGGAGCATATCTCGGAATAAAATATTTTGTTTTCGGTTCGTCGGGCGCAAGAAGAATTCCCGAGGGAATGAGCCTTGAGGAGGGCAGAGCGCAGATTGTTGACTTCCTTAAAAGACTTGTTGTTCCCGTTGCCGAGAAATATAACATAAGAGTTGCGATTGAGCCGCTTCGCCCTGCCGAATGCAACGCCATCAACACCGTTGCCGACGGCATTGAAGTTGCCAAAAAGGTTGATTCGCCTTATGTTAAGGTTCTTGCCGATGTTAAACATATGTATGAGCAAAACGAAGATTTCAAGCTTCTTTATGAATACAAAGGCTGGGTTATCCATGCCCACACTTCAAATCCCGACCCCGACCCCTCGCTGAATAAAAAGAGAGTTTATCCCAAGGCGGGCGACAAATTCGATCAGCATGATTTTATCGAGCCTCTGAAAGCAATCGGCGTTGAGTGCGTTTCAATCGAAGCCGATGTAATTGATTTTCCCGCCGATGCCGCAGAAGCTTATAAAATACTCCGACCTTTGGCGGAGGACTGAATTGAAGCTATCTGAAAATGATCTGATACTGTTTTCGGGCGATTCCATAACCGACGGAAACCGTGGAAAATCAATGGACTGCAATCACATAATGGGTCACGGTTATCAGTACATTATTTCTGCCCGTCTTGCTCTTGAAAACGCTTCATCAATGCCGAAATTTGCCAACAAAGGCTATTCGGGAGCAACCATGCAGGAGCTTCTGAATAAATGGCAGGAAGATGTTATCAATAATAAGCCAACCGTTCTGAGCATTCTTGCGGGAGTGAATGACGGATATTTCGGATATCTCAGAGGTCTGACCGTTCAGGATACCGTTTCAAAATACTACGATGCGCTTTTGCAAGCCGTTGAAATAACCCGGAACAGGCTCGGAGATATAAGAATTATAATTTGCGAGCCTTTCTATTTTCCGCTTAATGAAAAGTCATTTACGGACAGACGCATTCCTCACCCCGAATGCGAAAAGCCCATGCAAAATTACGGAGCCGAAACAAATGCGGAGCATATTGCTTTCAGAGTTGAAGCGACCGATAAAATAAGGCTTTCGGCAAAAGAAACAGCCGAAAAAACGGGCTGTGTGTTTGTTCCGCTTTATGACAGATTCTCAAGTGAAATCAAAAAATCCCGACCCGAATATTTTATTTGGGACGGCACGCATCCGACCGTTGCGGGTCATATGCTTATTGCTGAAGAATGGCTGAAAGCCAACGAAGTTTAAAAATTATAAAAGAGTTAAATAACCGAAAGGATGATTTTATATGCAGATTTATGACGAGCTTGTGGCAAGAGGTCTTATTGCCCAGGTTACTGACGAAAAAGAAATAAGAGATTTGATTAACGGCGGCAAAGCGGTATTTTATATCGGCTTTGACCCCACGGCTGACAGCCTTCATGTCGGTCATTTCATGGCTCTCTGCCTTATGAAAAGACTTCAGATGGCTGGCAACAGACCGATTGCTCTGCTCGGCGGCGGAACGGGCATGATCGGCGACCCCTCGGGCAGAAGCGACCTGAGAAAGGTTCTGACCAAGGAAACAATTGAACATAATATTGAATGCTTCAAAAAGCAGATGAGCCGTTTCATCGAGTTCGGCGAGGGCAAGGCGATGATGGTTAACAACGCCGATTGGCTTCTTGACCTTAACTATATTGATGTTCTGCGTGAGGTTGGCGCATGCTTCTCTGTCAATAACATGCTCAGAGCCGAGTGCTATAAACAGAGAATGGAAAAAGGCCTCAGCTTCCTTGAATTCAACTACATGATTATGCAGAGCTATGACTTCTATCATCTTTACAAAGAGTACGGCTGCAATATGCAGTTCGGCGGCGACGATCAGTGGTCAAATATGCTCGGCGGAACTGAGCTTATCCGCAAAAAACTCGGCAAAGACGCTTATGCAATGACTATAACTCTGCTTCTCAACTCAGAGGGCAAGAAAATGGGCAAAACCGCTTCGGGCGCAGTATGGCTTGACCCCGAAAAGACCTCACCCTATGAATTCTATCAGTATTGGCGCAATGTCGGCGATGACGATGTTCTCAAGTGCATCCGTATGCTCACCTTCCTGCCGCTTGAAGAAATTGACGAGATGGATAAATGGGAGGGCAGTCAGCTCAATAAAGCAAAAGAAATTCTTGCATTTGAGCTTACAAAGCTTGTTCACGGCGAAGAAGAAGCCGCAAAGGCTCAGGCTGCGGCAAAGGCTATTTTCGGCGGTGCGGCAGACCTCAGCAACATGCCCTCAACAAAGCTTGAAGATGAAGATTTCACCGACGGTTCAATTGATATTCTTGCCGTTCTCATTAAGGCTGGAATCACAAAATCAAGAGGCGAGGGCAGAAGACTTGTTGACCAGGGCGGCGTTTCGGTTGACGATGCAAAAGTTACCGATTCCGCAATGAGCTTCACTCAGGCAGGGCTTAAAGAAAAGCCGATTGTAGTTAAAAAAGGCAAAAAGATTTTCCATAAGATTGAGGCATAAAGATGTTGAAGCCCGAAGAAAGATATGCGGTTTTCCTTGATATTGACAGAACTCTGCTTGCGGACAGTTTCATAATTCCGCAGAGGAATCTTGACGCTATTGCCAAAGCAAGAGCCGCCGGTCATATGGTGTTTATCAACACCGGCAGGTCATGGGCGAACATTCCGCCCGTGCTGTTTGAGCAGCTTAATGTTGACGGCATTGTTGCCGGAAGCGGTGCGATGATTGATATCGGCGGAAAAATAATTTATAAATCCGCTATGTCAAAGCGGCTGACCCGTTCCCTTGCTGAATATTTCTTTGAGAATCCCGAGTATTGGTGCGTTTTTGAGGGCGAAAAGCATGTCTATATGATTGAAAGCAAGCTCAGACCGAGCGAGAGCTATTATATTATGCTGGGCAGCCCCGACGATATCGAAAGGCTTTATCCCGACGATGAAATTCAGGTGCTTGCAATGGGTGTTGAAGCTCCGCCCGATTTCATCGAACGCTTTAAGGATGAAATAACCGTTTTTCAGTTCGGTTATTATGCCGACTGCGTTATCAAGGGAAATAACAAAGCGGAGGGCATCAAAAAGGTGCTGAAAGAAACGGGAATCCGCCGTGAAAACACCATTGCAATCGGCGACAGCGAAAACGACCGTGCCATGATTGAATTTGCGGGAATCGGCGTTGCAATGGAAAATTCTCAGCAGAGCATTCTCGACATTGCCGATTATGTTACGGATTCAAACATGGATTGCGGCGTTGCAACGGCGATTGAAAAGCTACTTGATTTATAAAAAATTTGGGCGGCGTTTTGCCGCCCGATTTTTTGAATATTATTGTAAATAATATAACATTAATATATACGAAAGGGGAATATAAATGAAAGTCAGCGAAATGCCTTATGAGAGAGTGACGGTTGAAGCCGCAAAGGCAGAGATTGAAAAAATAGTCGATAAGATAAAGAATGCCGAATCTGCGCAGGATTTGAAAGAAGCGAGAGATGAATATAACAAAATCAGCGAGGAGGTTGAAACCGCCTGTTCTCTTGCCAACTGCCGATTCACTCTTAACACAAGAGATGAATTTTATAATGCGGAAATGGATTATTACGATAACGCCATGCCGCTGTTTTCCGAGATTGAAAACGAATATAAAAAAGCCATGCTCGAATCGCCCTACAGAGCGGAAGCGGAGAAGCTGATTAATCCGAGAGTTTTCAAGGAATTTGAAATGTCGCTCAAAACATTTTCTCCCGAGGTTATCGAGGATTTGCAGCAGGAGAATGCGCTTGTTACAAAGTATTCAAAATTCATGGGCGAGCTTGCTTTTGTATTTGAGGGCGAGAAAATGCCGCTCTCCGTTCTTCGTGGAAAGCTTGAAGCCGACGAGCGTGAAACAAGAAGAAAAGCGGCTTTTGCAATCGGCGAAACCATGGAAGCAAACGCCGTAACCTTTGACGAAATCTTTGACGGTCTTGTTAAAATCAGAACAAAAATTGCGAGAAAACTCGGGTTTGAAAACTTTGTTGAACTCGGATATTACCGCATGGGCAGGGTCGATTATGACAAAGAAATGGTTGCCGCTTTCAGAAAAAGCGTTGAAACAGATGTCGTACCCGCCGTTTATGAGCTGAAACAGAGCATCATGAACCGACTCGGCATCGATAAAATCATGTATTACGATGACGCTGTCAGCGTTACGGGCGAAATGCCGAGACCCGTTATTGATTCATACGAAATATTCCGCAGAGCGCTCAGTATGTATGAGGATATGAAGCCCGAAATCGGAGAATTCATGCAGAAAATGCTTGATGCGGAAGCGTTCGATGTTGAAGCCCGTGACGGTAAATGGGGCGGCGGCTACTGCACAACATTCCCGAAATATAAACAGCCGTTTATTCTTGCCAATTTCAACGGAACAAGCGGTGATATTGATGTCATAACTCATGAATTCGGTCATGCGCTTGCGGCGGACTATATGTTCCGTTTCAGCGAACCCGATTTCCCCGTAGGCATGGAGACTCACGAATGTCACAGCATGTCCATGGAGTTCCTCTGCCATAAATATATGGATGAATTCTTCGGTAAAAACGCCGATAAATACCGCTATAAACACATTGTTGACGCCCTTTCTTTCATTCCTTACGGCGTTATTGTTGATGAATTTCAGCATATCGTCTATGAAAATCCCGATTTGACCCCTGCCGAAAGAAAAGCCGAATATCTGAAGCTTGAAAAGAAATACAGACCCTATCTTTCGTTTGAGGGCATTCCTTATCTTGAGCAGGGCACTCGCTGGCAGTATCAGATGCATATTTTTGAAAGTCCGTTTTATTATATTGATTACTGCATTGCACAATGCGTTGCTTTCGGATTTTTGAAGCTGTCTTATAATGATTTTGAATCGGCTCTTGATAAGTATATCGGTTTTTTGAAAAATACGGGCAGCGTATCGCTCGGAGAGCTTGTTGAGGGAGCGGGTCTTGAATCTCCGTTCGGCGAAAAAGCTCTTTCAAAAACGGTTGAAAGCACAGTCAAGGTCATCAAAGATATTGAAGCAAAGCTGTTTTGATACTTGACAATTCTGCCGAAAATGATATAATAACAAGGTAAATCAATATTAAGCTGTGACGGGGAATAATCCGTGCGCTTGCCCTGACAGAGAGACTGCCGAGCTGCTGAAACGGCGGTCGGGCTGAATGTGAACGGAACGCCGCCCCTGAGCTCTGCCGTGATGAACGGCGGCGCAGCCTTGCGTTATCGGGAAATGAGTGGTGCAGTTGCACAATTTGGGTGGTACCGCGGCGAAAGCCGTCCCATGTCCGAATTGTTTAACTGCATCTTTTTTATTCCGAAACAAAAATTTATTTGTTCCTTAGGAGGAAAAAACAATGGAATGGATGGGTCTTAACGAGATCAGAGAAAAATATCTTTCGTTTTTTGAGAGCAAGGGTCACCTGAGAATGCCGAGCTTTTCGCTCGTTCCTCAGGGCGACAAAAGCCTTCTGCTTATCAATGCAGGCATGGCTCCGCTCAAAAAGTATTTCACAGGCGAGCTGACCCCGCCGAGAACAAGGGTCACAACCTGCCAGAAGTGTATCCGCACCCCGGATATCGAGAGAGTCGGTATCACCGCCCGCCACGGCACTTTCTTTGAAATGCTCGGCAACTTCTCTTTCGGCGATTATTTCAAGCATGATGCAACCCGCTGGGCATGGGAATTCTGCACGGAAGTAATGAAAATGCCCAAGGATAAAATCTATATCAGCGTTTATCTTGAAGACGATGAAGCCTATGATATCTGGACAAAGGAAATCGGCATTGCTCCCGACCATATGGTCAGATTCGGCAAGGAAGATAATTTCTGGGAGCACGGCTCAGGTCCCTGCGGTCCATGCTCAGAGCTTTATTTTGACCGTGGAGAAAAATACGGCTGCGGTTCGCCCGATTGCAAAGTAGGCTGTGACTGCGACAGATTCGTTGAATTCTGGAATCTTGTTTTCACTCAGTTCGATAATGACGGCAACGGCAATTATTCAAAGCTGAAAAGCTGCAATATTGACACGGGCATGGGCCTTGAACGCCTTGCCTGCATCATGCAGGGCGTTGATAACCTCTTTGAGGTTGACACCGTTCAGAATATAATGAAGCATGTTATTGACCTTTCGGGCGTCAAATACCATGAAAATGAAAAGAGCGATGTTTCGCTTCGTGTTATTACCGACCATATCAGAAGCACTACCTTTATGATAGGCGACGGCGTTATGCCCTCAAACGAGGGCAGAGGCTATGTTCTCCGCCGTCTGCTCAGAAGAGCCGCCCGCCACGGCAGATTGCTCGGAATTGACGGCTTGTTCCTTTATAAAGTATGTGAAACCGTTATCAAAGAAAACGCAGAGGCATATCCCAACCTTGTTGAAAAGCATGACCTTATCGTTAAGGTTATTAAGGCTGAGGAAGAAAGCTTCAACAAGACTATTGATACAGGTCTCAATCTTCTTGAAAACATCATTAAAAATACCGACAGCAAGGTGCTCAGCGGCGCAGATGCGTTCAAGCTTCAGGATACCTTCGGTTTCCCGATTGACTTGACAAAAGAGCTTCTGACCGAAAGAGGAATGACTGTCGATATTGACGAATATAACCGCCTTTATGCCGAGAGCAGAGCGGCGGCAAGAGCCGCCCGCAAAGACGCAGGAGCGGAAGCTTGGAAGGGCGGCAGCGTTTCGCTGAAGGACTGCGGAGCAACCGAATTCCTCGGCTATACCGATTACACCTGCGACGCAACCGTTAAAGCCGTTATTTCAGGCGGCGAGAGGGCGGAGTTTGCGTCTGCCGATTCAGAGGCTGCAATTGTGCTTGACAGAACCGTTTTCTACGGCGAAAGCGGCGGTCAGGCAGGCGACTGCGGCAGAATCAAAACCGGTGATGCAGTATTTGAAGTTTCTTCAACAACAAAAACCCCCGACGGCGTTTTTGTTCATTTCGGCAAAATCGTTGAGGGCGAAAGCATTTCGGTCGGCGATGGCGTTAAGGCTGAAATTTGTGTTAAAACGAGAGAGGCTGCGGCAAGAAATCACACGGCGGCTCATCTGCTTCAGGCAGCTCTCAGAGAAACTCTCGGCACTCATGTTGAGCAGGCAGGTCAGCTTGTTAATTCATCAGCCGTAAGATTTGACTTTACTCATTTCTCGGCTTTGACCTCCGACGAGCTTTCAGCAGTTGAAAAAAGAGTTAATGAGATTATCATGGAGGCAATGCCCGTAACGAGCGATGAAATGCCTATTGATGAAGCCAAAAAGCTCGGAGCAATGGCTCTGTTCGGCGAAAAATACGGCGATATTGTCCGTGTTGTTAAAGCAGGCGATTTTTCAACCGAGCTTTGCGGCGGTACTCATGTCAATAACACGGGCAAGCTTGGTCTGTTCAAAATAGTTTCCGAATCATCTGTTGCCGCAGGCGTTCGCAGAATTGAGGGCGTAACGGGCTACGGCGTGCTTGATTATATCGCAAAAGATAATTCTCTTATCAGAAATACAGCCGCCGCAATGAAGCTTGCGAATGTTACCGAGCTTGACAAGAGAGCTTCGGTTCTCATGGCTGATCTGAAAGCAAAAGAAAAAGAAATTGAACAGCTCAGAAGCGAGGTTTCTCAGCTTAAAACGGGCGATATAATGAGTGATGCCGTTGAAATCGGCGGCGTTAAGCTTGTTGCTTTGACCGTTGATGGCGTTAATCTCGGCGAGCTTCGTGCAATGGGCGATAAGGTTAAGGAGACCGAAAATGCCGTTGCGGTTATCTGCGGCATCAGCGCCGACAAGACGGGCGCAAACTTCGCATGTGCATGCGGCAAACAGGCTGTTGCTCTCGGCGCACACGCAGGCAATATTGCCAAGGCTGTTTCCAAGCTTGCAGGCGGTTCGGGCGGTGGCAGACCCGACAGCGCAATGGCAGGAACAAAAGATGTTTCGGGCGTTAAGGCGGCAATGGATTCCGTTGCCGATATCGTCAAAGACATGTTAAAATAATATTATAGGAAGTGTTATTATGGACTGCATTTTCTGCAAGATAATCAAAGGCGAGATTCCATCGTCAAAGGTTTATGAGGACGATTTGGTTTATGCTTTCAACGATATTGAGCCTCAGGCTCCCGAGCATATTCTGATTATTCCCAAGGAGCATATTGCTTCCGCCGCTGAAATAAATGAAAATAACAGCGCTGTTGTTGCTCATATTTTTGAGGTTGCGGCGAAAATCGCAAAAGAGAAGAATTTTGACGGCTTCAGAATCGTCAATAACTGCGGTGACAGCGCAGGTCAGACTGTCAAGCATCTTCATTTCCACATGATGAGCGGCAGAGACTTCGGCTGGCCTGCGGGCTGATTTGTTCGGGAGGAGAAAGAAATGTCAGAATACTACAGAGTAAATATTGCAGGGCTTGAAAGAGACCTTCTTCGTTGCCCTCTCAACGATAAGCTTGATATTGCCGCATTCATTCTTTTCGGCGATGTTGAAGTGACGGTTCATTCCGCAACCGAGCTTCTTAAAAGGCTTCCCGAGTTTGATTATATCGTAACTCCCGAGGCAAAAAGCATTCCGCTTGCCTATGAAATGTCAAGACAGAGCGGCAAAAAGTATTTTGTTGCCCGCAAAAAGGCAAAGCTTTACATGAAAGACCCCGTAACCGTCAATGTCCGCTCAATAACCACCGATGCCGTTCAGACTCTTATTATGGACGGCGTTGAGGGTGAGCAGATACGAGGCAAGAAAGTTGTTATTCTTGACGATGTTATCAGCACGGGCGAATCCCTCAGAGCGGTTGAGGAGCTTTGCGCCGCATTTGATGCAAATGTTGTTGCAAAAGCCGCCGTTCTTGCAGAGGGCGACGCCGCAAAGCGTGACGATATCGTGTTTCTCGGGGAGATTCCTTTGATAGAAAAATAAAAACCGACGGAATGTAAGCTATGGTTCGTCCTTTTGCCGTTATCGGCTTCACGGCGTTTTTCACAATCGCAATTCTTTTTAATTATGAAACCGGAGTGACGGTATTTGCTCTTGCGGCATATACCGCCGCTCTGGTCGTCAGCGTTTTCATAAAGAATATTCGTAAACGCCGCACTTTTCCCTGCGCATTTGCGGCGGGTGCGCTTGCCTGCGCTCTTTTGCTTTGCACCAATGCGTTTGTTTATCAGCCTGCAATGGCTTATAACGGCTCAACCTGCGGCGTGTCTGCGGTTTTGACGGATTATCCCGAGCTGAGATACGGCAATTATTATTATGAAGCAAGAGCAATGACCGTTGACGGAGAAAAGACCGATTTGAAGCTTCGTCTGTCGTTTTCAACTCCTCTTGAAGCCGAGCCTTATGATGTTATTGAGGGAAATTTCACCCTTTATGCAATCGGAGCTTCAAGAGAAGAAACGCTTTCTGCAAATAAAGCGGACGGGATGTTTCTCGGCGCATTTTCACCTGACGGAGCTTACAAACTGACCGATATTCCCGAAAGCGAAAAGCCTTTTGCAAAGAAAATCCTGGATTTGCGCTCTGCAATAAAGAAAGCGATTTATCGGGTGTTTCCCGATGAAACGGGTGCACTTGCGACGGCGCTGATTCTCGGAGACAGAAGCGGACTTTCCTCTGAGGTTCTCGGAGATTTCGGAAAAGTCGGGATTACGCATATAATCTGCGTTTCGGGGCTTCATCTATCGCTTTGGTCTATGCTGATAATCGCTTTTTTCAGAAAAACAGGCATTAATAAGCGTCTGTCAAGCCTTGCGGCGGCTGTCTGCGTTGTCGGCTTTATGTTTTTGACAGGTTTTACATATTCGGTTGTCAGAGCGGGAATTATGATGCTCGTCTTTTTGCTCGGAGATGTGATGCTGAAACGAACCGATTCGCTGAATTCTCTCGGCTTTGCCCTGACTGCGATTGCGGCTGTGAATCCTTTCGCTCTCGGTGCTGTCGGGCTTCAGCTGTCAGCTCTTTCGTCGCTCGGTGTTATTCTGTTTAATCAATATATTTGGCGTGATATCTCCGATTTTATCGGCAGAACCAAATATAAAATTATTAATAAAGCAATTTCAAAAGTTGTTTCGCTTTTTATGATTTCCGTTTCGGCAATGGCGTTCACCGTGCCGATAAGCATGAGAATTTACGGGGGATTCAATTTCCTTTCGCCCGCAGTCAATGTTGCGGCTGTTCCCGCCGCAAGCTTGGCGATGATTCTTTTTGTCTGCTCGGCTCTGTTCGGCTCGGTGTTTCCGTCTTTTTATAATCCTTTTGCGGGTTTGAGCAGATTGGTTTCGGGATTCATTTTTAATTTATCTTCTCATGCGGCAAAAATTGATTTTTTAACTGCAAGAACAGAGAGCGACAAATCGTCTTTGGTTATTTGCGGAATATTTGCCGTTTGTGCCGTTGCTCTGATAATGACTTATTACGGCAAAAAAGTTAAACGGGCGGCATGTTTGCTCTGCGCTTTCGTCTTTACATTTTCAATGCTTTTCTTTTCGGCTGAAGAAAGGGCTGAAACGAGGCTCAGAGTGGTTGACTGTGGCAACGGAACCGCAGTTATTGCAAGCTGTGATGGTGAAAATATCCTCATCGGCTGCGGCGGAACGGGTATTTTATCTCTCGGGAACATTTGCACCGCCGTTGATTCGGTCGGCGGCAGGCTCGATGCGATTATCGTTCCCGATAACAGCGCATCTTCAAGTGCATTTCTGAACGGAGTTCTTTCCGAATACCGACCCGATAAAATCTACTGCGGCGAATTGCCCGACGGCAGCAGTCTTTTGCTCAAAAGGAGCGAAATCAATAATTTTGACGGTATGTCTTATTCAGGAAAAATTTCCGTAAAAAGCTATTGTGTCGATAATAATTATTGCGTATTGCTGAAAAATCAGGATATTTGCGCCTTGATTTGCTTTGATCCCGTCTTTGATATTTCATCTTTGCCCGATGAGTTTCGGCGGGTTGATGTTATAATCAGCCGAAACGATTATCCACGGGGTATTGAAAAAACGGGCTGTTCTTTGGCGGTTATTAATGCCGAGAACAAGAGGGGAGTTACTATTCAGAACGAGCTGAAAAGCATCGGTGTTAATTGCACTTCAACGGGCGGTTGCGGCGTCGTTGTCGTTCGTGCAGACGGCGGCTTTGTCAGCGCATACAGGGAGTGAGTTCTCCCGGAAAGGACGGTTTTATGCCGGCTTTGAATGAGAGCGGATTGAAAGAAAAGCTTCGCAGCAATCCTCTCGGTATTTATTTGATTTACGGCGAAGAAAGCTACCTTAAAAAAACTTATATTGAAAAAATCATCTCCAAAACAGTTGACAAAAGTTTTGAGGATTTCAATTTGCATGTCTTTGACGGCAAGGAATGCACTCTTTCCGAGGTTTATGAAATTGCGGGAGCAGTTCCCATGATGGCGGAGAGCAAGTGCGTTTCTGTCAAGGATTTTCCGCTTGATACGCTTGACGAAAACGGCTTTGAACAGCTTGAAAAAGTTCTTTCGGACAATCCCGATGACTGCGCTCTGATTTTTTCTTTTGCGGCATATGAGCCAAAGGGCGCAAAATGGAATAAAGCTGTTAAACTGTTTGATAAATACGGCTGTTCGGTTAAACTCGAAAAGAAAACAACGGCTGATTTGATAAAAATGCTTGAGAGCGGTGCGAAAAAAAGAGGAGCATCTTTTGATAAAGGGGCGGCGGCTTACCTTGTTTCGTGCGTTGGAAGCGACCTTAACACCCTGCTCAATGAGCTTGAAAAGGTCTGCGCCTATGCACAAAATGATTTAATCAAAAAAAGCGATATTGACGCCGTTTGCATCAAAAGCCTTGATGCAAAGGTGTTTGACATGATAAAAGACCTGACCGCAGGCAGATTTGAAAGCGCATTCAGAAAGCTTTCAATTCTTTTTGAACAGCGTGAGGACGAATTTCAGATTCTCGGCGCTTTGATTGCCCAGTATTCCGATATTTACAGGGCAAAGGCGGCTGTCAAATCGGGCGGCAGAGCCGAAATGATTGCAAATTACTATAATTATGCCGGCAGAGAATTCAGGCTGACAAATGCGGCAAGAAATGCCTCGTCTCTTTCTTTTGACGATATTTGCGAGTGCATCGATATTCTTGCTCAGGCGGATCTGACGCTCAAAAGCTCGTCTGTCGATAAAAGACTTGTGCTTGAGCAAACCGTTGTCAGGCTTGCGAGAACCGGCGGGAGATAAACAATGATAAAAATAAAGCAAGCAATAATCGTTGAGGGAAAGTATGACAAAATCAAGCTTTCCGGAATTATTGATGCGCCTATAATTCAGACTGACGGCTTCGGAATTTTCAAGGATAAGGAGCTTCAATGTCTGATAAGAAATTTAGCTGAAAAAAGAGGAATTTTAGTGCTCACGGACAGCGACTCCGCAGGATTTAAAATTCGCTCTTTTATCGGCTCAACCGTTGACCCCAAAAATATTGTTCATGCCTATATTCCCGATATTTTCGGCAAAGAGAGCCGCAAAACCGAGCCCTCAAAGGAGGGAAAGCTCGGCGTTGAGGGCGTTTCGGAAGAAATAATTATGAAAGCTCTTGCCAATGCGGGGGTGCTGTGTGAAACCGCCGAAGAGCCCGAAAGACCGATAACAAAGCTTGATTTGTATGAACTCGGCTTCACGGGCGGGCAGGACAGCGCCAAAAAAAGAGCGGCATTGCTGAAATATTATTCTTTTCCTGCAAGGCTTTCGGCAAATGCGCTTGTTAAGGTCTTGAACAGCATTACAACATACGATCAGTTTCTCGAAGATGTAAAAGAAATCGAAAAGGAGTTGTCGGAATGATCAGAATCGGTCAGGGATATGATGTTCATCGTCTTTCAGAGGGCAGAAAGCTGATAATCGGCGGAGTTGAGATTCCTTATGAATTGGGGCTTCTCGGCCATTCCGATGCGGATGTTCTTCTTCATGCGGTGAGCGACGCTCTGCTCGGTGCGGCGGCGCTCGGTGATATCGGCTGTCTTTTTCCCGACACAGATGAAAAATATAAAGGGGCAGACAGCATGGTTCTGCTCCGTGAGGTTGTTTCCGTTTTGAAAAAGGCGGGCTATTCTGTTGTTAACATTGACTGCACGGTTATTGCTCAGAGGCCTAAAATGCGCCCTTATATTGAGCAAATGCGCCGCAATATTGCTGATTGCTGTGAGATATCCCCCGATTTTGTCAGCGTTAAGGCAACGACAGAGGAGGGTCTCGGCTTCACGGGCAGAGGAGAGGGCATAGCCGCTCAGGCGGTTTGCCTTATCGGATGAATACGCTTATTCTGAATTTTTTCTTTGAAAGTTAAATTTTTGTTAATAATTTAATTATTATTTGCAACCTGCCGCTTAGTATGTTATGATATTTTCAGTTAAGGAAAGGAATGGTCAAAAAGCATGACCTTATTTGAAAATATAACCGATTTTTTTTCAAAGCTGCCGTCTTTGGAATTTAAAATAACTGATTTTCTCGATATTTGCCTTGTTGCATTTATTCTCTATAACGGCATTAAGCTTATCCGTGAAACAAGAGCGTTTCAGCTTGCAAAGGGCTTGCTTTTGCTCGGCGTCGCTTATCTCTTGATTTATCAGCTTGACATGCAGGCAAGCTCTTATATTTTCCGTGTAATTTTTCAGAATATATTTATAGTTCTGATTATTCTTTTTCAGCAGGAAATCAGGCAGGTTCTCGAGAGAGTCGGCAAAAGCAGATTTTCAAACCTCAGTTTCCTGATTAAGGGTAATGACACGGCGAACATTGAAATGGTCAGCGATGCGATTATTGAAATTGCAAAGGCTGTTCAGCGCATGAGCGAGAGCAAAACGGGGTCGCTGATTGTTATGGAAAAAGAAATGCTGCTCGGCGAGGTTATAAAAACGGGCACGGCTGTTGACGCCAAGATAACCCATGAGCTTATCGGCAACATTTTTTATCCCAAAGCTCCGCTGCATGACGGAGCAGCAATTGTCAGAAACGGCAGGCTTATCTGCGCAGGCTGCGTTCTTCCGCTGACGAAGAATAACGATATTTCAAGCGACCTCGGAACAAGGCACAGAGCCGCCATAGGCATGAGCGAGCAGAGCGATGCAATGATTGTTGTAACTTCCGAAGAAACGGGAGTTATTTCGGTTGCATTCAAAGGCGAGCTTATCAGAAATCTGACTGAATCCAAGCTCAGAGAGCTGCTTATGGATTATCTTATCGAAACCGCTCCCGAGAGCACCGGCGGTGTAGTTAATAATCTTATCAATAAGTTTAAGGGTAAAAAGAAATGAAGAATAAGAAACAAAGATTCAGCGATCTTTTTTATGACAACCGCTTTGTGTTTGTCTTTTCGGTGATAGCCGCCGTTGTCATATGGCTTGTTGTGGTTGTTGAGTTCAGCCCCGAAATAACCCATACGGTCAAGGGCGTTCCCGTTCAGATCGATTATTCAAAAATTGAGAAAGATCTCGGGCTTCAGCCTTTCGGAGAAACTCAGTTTACCGTTGATGTTACAATCAGCGGCAAGAGATATATTGTTGAGTCGGACGATACGGTTAACGATATTGTTGTTACCGCAGACACAAGCTATGTCAATTCTGTCGGAACATACCGCCTTAATCTGAAGGTTTCAACCGTCAGCGCAAGGCCGGGCTATAATTTTAACAATCTTTCAACCGATGAGGTTGAGGTTTACTTCGACTATCAAAAAGAAAAGGAATTTGCCATTGAGGCGGATATTGAATTTAAAGGCGATGCAACGCCTGACGGCTATTTTATTGACAGCTACATTTTCCCCGAATCGAATATAGTCAGAGTATCCGGCCCCGAAACCGAGATAAACAAAATCAGCCGTGTTGTTGCAAGAGGAACGGTTGACGAAACCCTGCGCCAGAATAAAACGATTGACGCATCTCTTGTTGCTCTTACAAAAGAAGGCTCCGTTCCGAAATTCATTTCGTTCAATAAGCAGTCCGAGGTTATCAGAATAACCATTCCCGTCTATAAAATTGCCGAATTGCCGGTAGAATGCAGTTTTATCAACAAGCCTTCAAATTATGTTGAAAACCTGCCGTTCAAGGTTTCAATCAGTCCGGCAACCGCAAGGTTCGGTATTCCCGAGCAGAAGCTTGAGGGATTGGAAGCCTTTGAAATAGCTTCGATTGACTTTTCAAAAATTCATTCGGGAGTTAATGAATTCACGGTCAATGCTTCCGATATAACCGGCGCTATCGTGCTTGACGAAATTGAGCAGTTTACCGTTACGGTAACCGTTGACGGCATGTCGTCGAGAACCATTTCCGCTCCCGATTCGGTCAGCTTCATTAATGTTCCCGGCAATGCTAATGTTGAGCTTGTCAAGCTTGATTTCTCCGAGATAACCGTTGTCGGGCCTGAGGAATCGGTTTCTCAGCTCACTCCCGAAAATATCACAATCAGCGCCGATCTTAACAGCGTTGATGAAAATACCGTCGGCACTGCGACGGTAACGGTGACGGTCACCGATGACGACTGTTGGTCATACGGCGATTACACCGCAACGGTAAATATTTCATAAAACTATCCCGTCCCCGCAGAAAACGGATTGATTTTCCGTATTTCTGCGGGTTTTTTGCATTTTAAATTAAATAATTATATTAAATTTATATTAATTATATAAATAACTGTTGATTTATGGAAAAAGAATGTGCTATAATATCTTGAAATACTGTAAGTATATCTTGGAAGGAGTGAAAGCAATGAAAAAAGCGGTTTTTTCCGTCATTTGTGCGGTGCTTGCTGTCTGCTTTTTGCTTTCCTCCTGTGATTCCGCAGAGTTTATACGCCCAGTTAATTCGCTGATTTCTCCTCCGCTCTATTATGAAGAATATGCGGAGCTTGTTGATGCGTTTAACGAAAAGGTCAGCAAAAATGCTTCGCTTTGCAGCCCCAAAAAGGGTGAACACCGTTCCGCAATCGTTGTTGAAGATTTGGATTCCGACGGCGAGACGGAGGCTTTGATATTTTATATTGACAGCAGCGACCCGACTGTTGCACGAATGCACTACTTTGACATTGTTGACGGCAGGTGGATATCCTGCGGCGATTTCACGGGCTACGGCAACGAGGTTGAGAAGCTTGTTATTACTGATATGGATTCCGACGGCAGCAGCGAACTTGTTGTTATCTGGAGAGTGTCGGGCGTTGCGTCAAACAGCATTATGTCGGTTTACCGCTCTCAGCTGAAATCCGATGAATATAAAGAGATTTCCAACGAGGCGTGCTCGGTTTGCGAGGTTATTGATATTGACAGCGACTCAAGAAAAGAAATATTCTTTATCAGCCAGACTCAGACCGACGGAATAATTCAGAGACTTGCAAGAGTTATGAAGCTTTCGGGTAATGAAGTTGTGCTGATGGGCGAAACGAAGATTGACCCCAATATCAGCGCTTACACTTCTTTTAAAACCGAAAAAGTGTCGGGAGATTCACCGCTGAGAATTTATGTTGACGCTTTAAAAGGCGAATCGCAGATGATAACCGAGCTGATTTATTGGGATAAAGAAAAGTCCGAGCTTTGCGCTCCGCTTCTTGACCCCGAAACCCTGACAAACGCTTCAACGCTCCGCTATCAGCCGATAGCCTGCGCCGATATCAATAACGACGGCATAATTGATATCCCCGTTCAGAGAAGTCTGCTTGCAACCGGCGATGATTCCGCAACAACGGTTACTGAGAATATTTATATAACCGAATGGACGGATTTTATTTCGGGAAAGGCAGAAACGGTTCAGAATGCTCTTGTCAATTATTCCGACGGATATATGATTTGCCTTGATAAAAAAGAAATTGAAACAACGGGCATCAGAAATTACAGCTCTCAGAGCTGCTGGGTCGTTTATAAGACGGACGGCGAGGGTAATTCCGTCGGCGAGCTTTATTCCGTTTTGAAAATCGATGCAGAAAGATGGAAGTCCGAGGATTTCAGTGCATATATTACCGTTGTTGAAAGAGCTGAAAACGCCGTGTGCGTTTTTATCACGCAAAACGGAAAATCTCTCGGAATTGATTCCGAATATATAGCGGCAAAAATTTTGCCGACACCGTGACTGAAAGACTAACTATTAAAAGTCAAGCCCTAAAATAGAAAAAATCAAAAAAATAT
>JBJEQD010000126.1:0-5156 GCA_051881575.1 Acutalibacteraceae bacterium
ATATAAATTCATATCCCAGCACGGGATATAGGGATGCCGCCGCAGATAAAATCTGTAATTCGGATTGATTGAAGCAATCTGAAGCGGCAAGGCGAAAATGTCACGGCTTCTGTGATAGAGCGCAATGTTAAGCTTCGGGCTTTGGGCTTTTATTGTCTGCTCCGCTCCTCGGATTGCCTCGGCTTCCGCTCCCTCAACATCCATTTTGATGTAAGTCACTTTTCTGCCTCGGCAAAGTTCGTCAACGGTCACGGCTTCGGTTTCTTCACCGTTCTCGGCAATTGCCGACTGCCTGCCTCCCCTGCCGCCGAAACGGAGCGTTCCGCTCTCGCTGAAGATTGCCTTTCGGAAAGCGGTTGAATCCGGAACATTTTCAAGATAATCACAAAGCTTTGCGAAGCTTCTTCTGTCGGGCTCAACAGCAGTTATGCTCTCATATTCTCCGCCGCAATTATTCAGAAATTCTTCAACGGTATCTCCCCTGTACGCTCCCAAATCGAGATAATTTTCATCGCTTCCGAGCCTGAAAAAGCCGCCGAAAACCTCGGATTTTTCGCTCGTTACCGCTCTGAGAGTTTCAAGCTCACCGCCGAACATAAAATTGACGCAGCCTGCAAAAATTTCCTTTGATTTTTCATCAAAAAGAGCATATGCGGCGTTGATTTCGCTTTCATTCGCTTCAATAAAACTGCGGTTGAATATCTCATCGCCGAAAACGGGAACGCAGGGAACAAGAACTCTGTATTTTTCGCAAAGTGAATAAATATGATTCATAACCTCGGGCAGACAGCTTGCAAAAGCAACGGCAATATTGAAATCTCCGCTGAATTCCGAGAGCTTTTTAACCCTGAACCCTCTGAACATCTGACCCCTGACAAAATCATCGCTTGCCGTAACGCCGAGAATCGGAACGGACAGCCTGTTAAGCTCATCGATGACCTTATCCGCTCCGTTGCCCATGCCGTAAATCACGGTCGGCTTTCCGCTCTCTTTCAGCTTTTCCCACGAGGATTTTTCTTCAATTTCAAAATCAAGCATTAGTTTCACCACATTTCCGATTAACGATATCACAAATTCAAAACAAAGTCAAATTAGAATTTGTGTGTTTAAGTATACAATAATTTAACCGTCAGCTTATCAATCCTCCGTCATTTGCTTCGCAAATGCCACCTCCTTTTCTAAGGAGGCCAACGAAGCAACAGCCTATTGCATGGGCTCCTTTGGCAAAGGAGCTGCCCGTAGGGCTGAGGATTGGTAAGGTACGAGTAAAATAATGATTATTGATTTCGGAACGCCGAGGACGGCGTTCCCTACTGATACTTGCGTATTTTCTTTGTTGCCCTGATTAACTCGTTAACTTATCACGAAACCGGAATTTGTAGGGGACGATGCCCACATCGTCCCAAAGAAAAATATTTCATTATTTGCCTGAGGCAAATCGGAACGCCGAGGGCGGCGTTCCCTACGATGGAATTGCGTTGATATAGGGCGTTTTCAGACGGGAGAACGCAGTTCTCCCCTACGGTTGAGCCGTTGGTTTTTATTTTGATTTTAGAAACACCGTTACCATGTAATTTTACGGTTATTGTTGCCTTCTCCTTGAGGAGAAGGTGTCACGAAGTGACGGATGAGGTGTCAAACCAAATTCCAGTTTAGCGATAAGTTAACGGATAAATCAGCGCAGCAAAAAATACGCAAGCATCAGTAGGGAACGCCGTCCTCGGCGTTCCGTTGGATTTGATGCGTTTCACGGACAGCCGCAAGGGCTGTCCCTACAATTGGGTTTTCAATTTGATTCAATTTTATTTATTAATTCAGGCTTGTATCGGGTTAAAACCTGATGCAAGCCTTGTCTTTTATTATATGATATGGTATAATCATTTCAATAAATCGGAATTTAACGGTACATATGACATACTCCGTCAAACCATGTAGGTGAGGCGTTTCGCCTCCTGCGGGACGGGGAACCCGTCCCCTACAAAGAAAAACAAACAAAACTATAACTCCCGGTTGATAACTGCGGAATAATATGCTAAAAACAAATCATTATGGAGGCTTCGCAATGTCAGCATTAACAAAAATAATCGGTATATTCTGGAAAATAACGGAAAGGAACGACAACAAACGCCTTTCAAAGCAAACCGAGCCGTCGGGGCTGACTCAGATTAAAGATATTCCCTATTCCGACAGCGAGCATCCGCTGAAAAAGCTTGATGTTTATTATCCCGAGGGCACTCCCGAGGACGCAAAGCTGCCCGTTGTTATCGACATTCACGGCGGCGGCTGGTTTTACGGCACCAAGGAGCTGAACAAAAACTACTGCCTTTCAATCGCAAAGCGGGGCTTTGCCGTTTTCAGCATGAGTTATCGGCTTGCTCCCGAGGTCTGCATGAACGAACAGCTCTGCGATGTTATGCAGGCTTTGAAATACATAAATCTGCATCTCGGCGATTACCCTTGCGACAAAAGCAAAATTCTGCTCACGGGCGATTCGGCGGGCGGTCAGCTTGCTTCGTTTGCCGCCGCTCTTTGCAGAAGCGGCGAACTGAGAAAAGCGTTTGACGCCGTTGACCCCGAAATTGAGATTACCGCTCTCGGGCTTACCTCTCCCGTTGCGTATTTGCAGCCAAACAGAGGTTTTGTCGGCATGAATTTTGCAACGGTTCTCGGAAAAGGCTTTGAAAACAAGCCTTTCGGTAAATATGTTGACATTGACAAGCTGCTTGATGTGACGGAGCTTCCGCCTGCGTTTCTTGTTACAAGCTCAGGTGATTTCGTCGGCAGAGAGCCGACAAGGAGGCTGTTCAACGATATCAAATCAAGGGGCGGCACGGCGTATTTATCCGATTGGGAAAAATCAGGCGGCAAAGACCTGCCCCATGTTTTCAGCGTGCTTTATCCCGAAAATCCCGAATCGGTTAAAACAATTGACGAAATGCTCACATTTTTTATGAGACATTCAAAAGAAAACGAACTTATCGGAGGATAACATGAATAACATCAGAAAAAGACAGATTCATCTTGATTTCCACACCAACGGCACGCTTTCAGTCGGCGATAATTTCAGCAAAGAACAGTTTCAGGCGGCTCTGAAAGCGGGTCACATCAATTCAATAACCGTTTTTTCAAAATGCCACCACGGCTATTCATATCACCCGACCGAGGTTAACGAAATGCACCCCGGTCTGAAATTTGATTTACTCGGCGCACAGCTTGAAGCCTGCAAAGAAATCGGAGTTAACGCTCCCGTTTATATTTCCGCGGGTCTCGACGAAAAGGAAGCCGAAAAGCACCCCGAATATCTTCTCTGCTTCTCCCCCGACCCCGAGGAACAAAAAAAGGAATGGGAACAGCCGCATTTCCATTTTCTCTGCTTCAACTCGCCTTATCTTGACCTGCTCGCCGCTCAGACCGAGGAGGTCATGCGGAAATACAATCCCTGCGGTATTTTCTTTGACATTGTCGGTCAAAGAGTCTGCTACTGCGAAAACTGCCGAAGGCTTATGAAAGAGCAGGGTCTTGACATCAATAATGAGGACGACAGAAACAAATTTGCAAGAATAACGCTTGATAAATATTTTGACACGGTCAACCGTGCCGTCAGGAAATACAGCGACACCGCAACGATTTTTCACAATGCGGGTCATCTGCCCAAGGGTGATTATGATTTTATCAACCGCAGCACCCATCAGGAGCTTGAAAGTCTGCCGACGGGTGGCTGGGGCTACGACCATTTTCCGCTCTCCGCCGCTTACGCAAGAACCCTTGAAAACACCGATTTTCTCGGCATGACGGGCAAATTTCACCATTCATGGGGAGAATTCGGCGGCTTTAAGCACCCCAACGCATTGATTTACGAAACCTCTCTGAGCGTTGCGAACGGCGCAGGCTGTTCAATCGGCGACCAGCTTCATCCGCTCGGCGAAATGAACCCCGCAACCTATAATCTCATCGGCAAGGCGTACAGCCTTATCGAAGAAAAAGAGCCGTGGCTGAACGGGGCGGAAAACCTTGCCGATATTGCGGTTCTCAGCGCAGAAGCTCTCACTAATTCACGGCAGGCAGGCGAAAAGCCCGACACGGGAGCTAACCGAATGCTTCTTGAAAAGAAATATCTTTATAATTTCATTGACCTTAATGCGGATTTGTCAAAATATAAAATGCTGATTCTGCCCGATATTCCGGGAATGACCGACGGCTTCATTGATAAGCTCAAAAAGTTCATTTCCGAGGGCGGAAAGGTTATCGCAACGGGCGAATCAATCGTTAAAGACGGAAAATTCGTTATCGACTGCGGCGCAGAATACAAGGGCGAAAATGAATATAACCCCGCCTATTTCGTGCCTGCTTTTGATACCGTCAACGGCAAAACCGAATATGTCATGAAAGCAAAATCATATCTTTTCGAGCCGAACGGCTGTGAGGTCATCGGCTACGGTCAGAATCCTTATTTCAACAGAACAAGGGAGCATTTCTGCTCTCACGCTCACGCCCCGAACAACCCCGATTCGCAGTTCCCCGCCGTGCTGATAAACGGAAATATCGCCTATGTCGGCTGGGATATTTTCACCGCTTACGCCAACGAGGGACATCTGATATTCAAGGAGATTTTTGCATATCTGGCAGAAAGACTTCTCGGCGACGGTGCGGCGGTTAAGGTTGAAATGCCCGACCGTGGAATCGTCACCCTGACGGAGCAGGCATCGGAATGCCGCAGAATTCTTCACCTGCTCTTTGCACACACCACCGTCAGAGGCAGAAACACCGAGGTCATTGAAAGCGCAGTTCCGCTCTGCAATGTCAGATGCTCGGTCAAAGCGGAAAACGCCCCGAAAAGGGTGGTTCTTGTGCCCGAGGGAAAAGAAATTGATTTTGTTTTTAAGAACGGCAGAGTTAATTTCACCGTTCCCGAAGTTACGCTTCATCAAATGGTTTCGATTGAAGAATAAAAAAAACAGCCCGGTTCATTCCGGGCTGTTTTTTTTAATTGGTTTATTGGGGCGTCATAACGCCGTCACCATTGAATTTGCCTGTTATTATTGTCTTTTCCTTTAAACTGAAACGGTAGTACGGGGGCATCGTCCGCTACAAATTGAAAAACAAATCGTAGGGACAGCCCTTGCGGCTGTCCGTGAAAATGCATCAAATCCCACGGA
>JBJEQD010000127.1:0-24475 GCA_051881575.1 Acutalibacteraceae bacterium
ACGGAGCGGAAATATGCCCCTCAAAACCATATTTATTGCTGTTAAAAAAACTATAGGTGTGGCATTACCGTATAGACGGTTACGCCCTCAAATAAGTTGAGTTAAAAAGAATTAACCGCTCTTGTTTGCAGACGAGGGGCGGTTATTTCTTTTTATGCTCACGGGCTGCATCAAATGTAAAACCAAAAATAACTTGTATCGCAGATTCAACATCAACCGATACAAGTTATTTTTATTTCTGTTATTATCTTACCGCAGTAACATCGAGCAGTTTTGCGCCGACAAAGGCGGCAAGCTCGTCGGGAGCAACGCCGAGCATCGCTCCTCTGACCCCTGCGCTGACATATATTTTGTCAAACAGCACCGCCGTTTCATCTATAACCGTCGGAAACTGCTTTTTCATGCCGATGGGCGAACATCCGCCACGGATATAGCCCGTTGTTTTGAGCAAATCCTTGACATGAAGCATTTCAACCTTTTTTTCGCCGAAAGCGGCGGCGGTTTTTTTGAGGTCAAGCTCCTCGCAGGCGGGAATGCAGCAAACGCCGAAGCCGTTTTTCTCGCCCTTGAAAACAAGAGTTTTGAAAATCTGCGCATGATCCTTGCCTGTTTTTCTCGCAACGCTTTCGCCCGAAAGGTCGTTTTCGTCAACGGGATATTCCAAAAGCTCAAAAGGGATTTTTGCGCTTTCGAGCAGTCTCATTGCGTTGGTTTTATTCATTTATTATCACTTCTCGGAAATTCTGAATTCAAAGCTGTACTCCCTGCCGCTCTTGAGCTTGTAGGGCTTATGAAGATAAGCGCAGCCGGGCATATCGCCGCCGACGCCCCTCTGAGCCGCATCAAGGCAGAGAGTCAGATAACCGTCCTTTTCAAGCTCATAAAGGTGCTTTGCCTTGTCGAGCTTTTCGGGATTATAGAAGCCGAGGTTGAAGCCGAACGGAATATCCATTGCGTCAATGCGGATTCCGAAGCCCGTGCAGTCGCTGATTTCAAGGCTTCTGACATCGGTTCTGTGGCCGTTCTCCTGCGGCCTCATGTATCTGTGTTCAAGCTGTTCAACGGTCATTGCATGGCGGGCGATTTTTGCGCCCGTCTTTCTGTCGCAATAGGTCTCATGCGGGCCTCTGCCGTACCATTCGGCTCTGTCAAAATCGCTCTTGATGCCGAGCCTTACTCCGACCTTGAGCATCGGCAGGAACAGTCCTTTTGCACTGTGCCTAACGGTTACTTCTCCTGCGGGGGAGAACAGATAAACGGTTGAAACGCCCGAAACGAACGGCGCCGCCCAGTTGACCGTAACCTCAACGCCTGAGGGAGTGGATTTTGCTTTTACGGAGCGTGCAACCGTCTGAGCGGTTGTTCTGCGCCATTGATAGAGCGGGTGAATATCCGCCAAAGCGGGTGCAAAGTTGAGATATCCTCTGTCATTATCGGTTAAGGCTCTGAAGAAATCGGGGCGCATGGGTGATGCGCTGTCGATAACCTCCTTGCCGCCGTAAGTGAGCGAAGCAAGAGCGCCCGAAACGATTTTCGCCGTGAAGCCGTCGCCCTTTATGCTGACATTTCCGCCCTTTTGGAAATATTTCAGCTCGCCGTTTGCAGGCTTGCGCTTTGCGGCACATTCTTCTCTGAGAACAAGCTGGCTGAAGCTCTGCTCAAAGCCCGCTTTTGCCCACGCCTTGTCAACTTTCAGAATGAATGAAACGGTGAGAATAACCTCGCCCTGCTCATAGTCCGCAAGGCTAATCGGAAGCTGAATTTCCTTTTCGCTCATCGGCGCAACATCAAGATTTTCGATGTCGCCGCTCTTAACCTCGCCGCCGTTTACGGCAAGGGTCCAATGAATTTTATAATCCTTTAAGGAAATAAAGAGATTCTTATTTTTAATAATAATCTTGCCGTTTCGGCAGTCGCAGTCAACGGCTTCAAGGTTTGAATAAACCTTTTTAACCTCGTAATATGAGGGCTGAGGCTGTCTGTCGGCAGTTATAATTCCGTTAGCGCAGAAATAATAGCTTGTTCTGCCCTCGTCAAAGTCGCCGCCGTAGAGCCATTTTTCTTCTCCGTCCTCAAATCTGCGGATTGACTGATCGACATAATCCCAGATGAAGCCGCCGCACATGTGGTCAAAAGTCTCAAAATCGTCAACATATTCCTTGAAGTTGCCGAGACTGTTTTCCATTGCGTGAGCATACTCGCAGTAGATAACGGGATGATCCTTGAAAATTTCTGCGGGAACGGGCTTGTTATCCGCCGCAAGTGCATTGGCAACATTGTCATAAGGAGTTGTCTTGATTTCCTCCTGCTTTCTCAGCTTCGCAACAATATTTTCGGGGGGATACATGCGGCTTATGAAATCGCTCTTTCTGAAGTCAAAATCGCCCTCGTAATGAATGGGTCTTGACTTGTCGAGCGCAAGAATTGCGTTTTTCTCATGGACAAAATTCTCGCCGTCGCCCGCTTCGTTGCCGAGCGACCAGAAGCAGACGCAGGCATGGCTTCTGTCACGCAGAACCATTCTCTCCGCCCTGTCCTCAACCGCCTCTCTGAATTCGAGGTTGTCGCCGGGGCAGTTTTTGCGGCGAACGCCGTGGCTCTCAACATCGGCTTCGTCCATGACATAGAAACCGAGCTCGTCGCACATATCATAGAACACTTCGGCGTTGGGATAGTGGCTGGTTCTGATTGCATTGATGTTCGCCTGCTTCATCAGATAAAGATCCTGATAATATCTTTCAAGCGGAACAGCCCAGCCGTTGTCGGGGTCAAAATCGTGGCGGTTAACGCCCTTGATTATCACCCTTTTGCCGTTCATATAAAGAACATTGCCTTTGATTTCAACCTTTTTGAATCCGATGCGGATGCACTTTGCCGAAAGCACCTTTCTGCCCGATTTAAGGCAGAGAACAAGCTTATAAAGATTCGGCTCCTCAGCCGACCATTGGGCGGCGTTTTCTTCAACATGGTTGAATTTCAAAACGGTTTTGCCTGATTTTGCGGTTATCTTTTCGCTGACGAATTTTTTCTGCTTGCCGCCTACGATGAGGGCGGCTTCAAGAGTGCAGTCCTGCGGCTCCCTGCCGTAGTTTTCAAGCGTAACCTCAAGGTCGAGAACGCCGTTTTTATAGCTTTCGTCAAGAGAAGCGTCGGCGAAAAAGTCCTTTATGCAGAGCTTTTCTTCCGCATAGACATAAACATCTCTGTAAATTCCGCAGAGGAACCACATATCCTGATCTTCAAGATATGTTCCGTCGGTGTAGCGGTAAACCTCAACGGTAATCTGATTCTTGCCGATATTGACATAATCGGTTATTCTGAACTCGGCGGGAGTCATCGAGCCTTGGGAATAGCCGACTCTTCTGCCGTTGATATAAAGGAAGAAACCCGCTTTAACAGCGCCGAAATGGATAAAAATTTCTTTGCCGTCATATTCTTCGGGTATCTCAAAATCACGGCGGTAAACGCCGATTTCATTAAGGTTATGATTAATTTTCGGAATTTCGCCCTTATTTGTCGAGAGAGCGTCGGGCATATAGGCGCAAAGGTAGATGGGCTTGCCGTAGCCCTTTAACTGCCAAAGAGAGGGAACCTCAATATCGTCCCATTCGGAATCGTCATACTCATCGGCATAATAATCCGTTCTCAGGTCGTCAACGCCCTGCTGCCACCAGAATTTCCATGTCCCCGAGAGAGACATTTTAAGCGGAGGCTGAATGCCGTCAACGGCGTCCTTTACGGAAGCTCTCGGCAGAGCCGTATTATGCCCGTCCTCTTTGTTTTCTTTGATGATATAAGGATTTTCCCAGTATTTAAGCTCTGTCATTGCTTTCCCTTCTTTCTTTTATTCCGCCTTTATTCTTATTCCTCAAATTCAAGCTCTTCTATCATATCGCAAACCTTGATATCGGTCTGCGAAAAAACACGGCTGCCGAGAGAGATATAGTATTCGTCCTCGTCTCTCTCGCAGAGCATCGCATAATTTTTGCCGATGCTTTCTTCAACATTGCGGTTCTTCCTGACCGAAAGATAATAAAAAGTGAACGACGACCCGTCGGATATGTTCGCAAACAGCCCGGGCATGGTTTCGCTGATTTCCTCATACATTGCGTTGACCGCCTGAGACGAAAGCATCTGATGAGGCAGATATTTATGCAGGGCAATCTGAATCGAGAAAATCATCAGGGTGCGAAGCTGGCGCAGCTCGTTTGTGTCAAGCTTTGCGGCGTCCTCGGGGAAAAGGCTCTCGGGCGAAAGCGTCGCAAGAGTTTTGCCCAGCTGAGTCGCCTTGCTCATGTTGCCGTTGCTGCGGTAAACATCCATAAGAAGCGCAAGCTCCGCAAGGTCTGCTCCCGCTCCCTCTTTTTTCTCGGGGTGAAAGATTTTAATGTCATCGTCGTTGGCTCTCATTTATTTGCCCTCCGCTGCCGCCTTTCGTTTTTTCATTTTGGTTTTATAGCCCATCAATGCTTTAACCTGAGCGTCAGGCGTTGAACATTCGCCGACGCTGATGGGGGTTTTTGAATACATGCCTCTGAAATCGGTTCCGCCGACGGCAAGAATTCCGTTGCTTTCGGCTATGCCGAGCAGAGCCTTTGTCTGCTCCTCGGTGTGCTCGGGATGCCAGACCTCAACGCCGTCAAGACCCTTAGGAATAAGCTCCTCAAGCAGTTCAAAGCCGTCGCATGCTCCCGGGCGGGCAAGCACGGCGATGCCGCCTGCCTCGTGGATTGCGTCAATGACCTCAGCAGGATCGGGATAATCCGCTCTGACAAGCACATTTTCGGGGCTGTCAGGCGAAAACAGTTTATAATAAAGGTCGCCGTAAAATCTGTCGGTCATGCCGCATTCAAGCAGAGCGTGCATGATATGCTGCTCAAAAACCGCCGTTGAACCCGAAGCGCATTTGAGAACGAGCTCGGGAGTGAGCGGATACTTTGCGGCTATTTTAAGTGTCATAAGCTGACTTGCTTTTTTTCTTGCAAGAATATTTCTGCGGCAAAGCCCCTCAAGCCTGTCCGGGCTGTCGCTGAGATAGCAGATTATATCGGCTCTTCTGCCCCGTTTTGCATCGTAAGCGGAAATCTCCACTCCGGGAATAACGGTTATTCCTCTGCGCTCTCCGATAATTTTGCCTCTGACCGTACCCGCCTGGCAGTCACGGTCGGTAATGGCAATGGTTGTTATCCCCCGTTTCTGGGCAAGAACGATAAGGTCGTCAATACCCATTGAGCTGTCGGAGAGCTTTGTATGGCAATGCAAATCTGCTGGCATAATTCTAACCTCTTTCAAAAAATCGCATAAAATCTCAATATAACATGATTATAACGCATTTGTTAAAATTGTGCAAGCCTTTTTATTATAAATTGTTTACAAATCTATTTTTAAATATATCTTTAATATGACTGCAATGTGTGATATAATAGGTTATCTTTTCCGCTAAAGGTGGGGTTTTGATGAAAAAAGCAGCCGTGGGGCTCAGCGGCGGAGTTGACAGCGCATGCGCCGCATATCTTCTGCTTGAACAGGGGTATGAGGTTATGGGAATTATCCTGCGCTTGAAGCCCGGAGATCTTGCAGACTCCGACATTGCCGACGCAAAGCGCATTGCGGATTTTCTCGGAATTGAGCTTAAAGTGCTTGACCGCAGAGAGCTTTTCAAAAAAGAGGTCATCGACCCGTTTGCATCGGAATATCTTTCGGGAAGAACTCCGAACCCCTGCATCGAATGTAACAAAGCGGTAAAATTCGGAGCAATGGTTGATTTTGCGCTTGAAAACGGCTGTGACTGCGTTGCAACAGGTCATTATGCCCGAATCGAAGAAAAAGACGGAAGATTTTTGCTAAAACGCTCCGAAAGTGCAAAGGATCAGAGCTATTTTCTCTACCGTCTGAGCCAATTTCAGCTTGCTCACGCCCTTTTTCCGCTTGAAAACGCCGAAAAAGCCGCAGTCAGGGAAAAGGCGTTGAAGGCGGGTCTGCCCGTCGCAGAAAAGCGTGACAGCCTTGAAATATGCTTCGTTCCGAACGACGATTACGCCGCCTATCTTGCGTCACTCGGCGTAACCTCACCGCCTGGAGATTTTATCGGCGTTGACGGCAAAATTCTCGGAACTCATAAAGGAATAATTAATTATACGGTCGGTCAGCGCAAGGGGCTCGGCGCATTCGGCAAGCCGATGTTCGTGACCTCGATTTCAGCCGAAAACAACACCGTCACAATAGGCGAAAACGGCAGCCAATACAGCCGCCGTCTCGTTGCCGACAAATTGAATTGGATTGCCGCCGATAACCCGACCGAGCCGTTCAGAGCGCAGGTCAAAATACGCTTTCGGGCAAAGGAACAGCCCGCTCTCGTTATTCCCGAAGCGAACGGCACGGCAACCGTCATTTTTGACGAGCCCCAGCGTTCCGTAACTCCCGGTCAGAGCGCCGTTTTATATGACGGCGACACGGTCATCGGCGGCGGAAGAATAATATCGGTTTCGGATTAAAAGGTGCTCTCAATGAGCTTTTCGCTCTCGGGCGGAGAATATACCCAGCGGTCAATATGCCCCGATTTTATGAAATATTCGCTCGGCTCGGCGGGATAATCTGCGCTGAAGCTGTCAACTATAATCAGTTTTATTTTCATCTTTGACGGAATAATACTTTTGATATAAACTCCTGCATGACTGCCCGGCTCGATTCCCTCGGAAAATTCCGCAAGCCCCGCAAGATTCGGCGCAAGCTCAACGAAAATGCCGTATTTTTCAACCGAGCGGACTATTCCGGGAACGGTTTCTCCGACGGCGAATTTTGAGGCGTTTTCCTCCCATGTTCCGAGCAGCTCCTTATGGCTGAGAGTTATGCGCCCCGCCTCGTCAAAGCTCCGCACAACGGCAAAAATATTCTGACCCGCCGTGAAGCGTGCGTTCGGATGAGGGATTCTTGAAACAGAGATGCTGTCAATCGGCATGAGGGCGCTTATCCCTGCTCCGATGTCGCAGAAAACGCCGAAGCCCTCAATGTGGGAGACCGTTGCGGGGATAACATCCCCGGGCTTCAGGGCAGAAATATATTCTTTGCGGCATTCCGCCTGAACTCTGCGGCGGCTGAGAACCGCAACCGTTTCGCCGTTTTCGCTTAAAAATCCCGTTATGACAAAAGAAACGGGCTTGTTGACCCTCGAAATGAGCGCAATATCTCTGACGGTTCCCTCCTCAATGCCGAGAGCCCCCTCGTTTCTCGGAATAACTCCTTTCATACAGCCGAGGTCAACATGAAGATTGTGCTCCCCGTCACAGCGCATGACACGCCCTTCAAGCACCGCTTCGGCATAATAAGCATCGTGCAGAGCAAAGGAGCTTGAGAGATAACGCCTGTTTTCCTCGGTTAATATTAACTGACCCTCAGGTTTGAAGCTTTTCATTTTCGACCACCGTTCCGCCGCTTTGGCATTTTTTCAATTTTAGTGTTTCTTGTTCAAATATATGGCGGAAAAGCAGGGATAATACCAAAAATTTTATCACTGCCGTATACTTTTAAAACACTTTATGGTATAATACAGAGTAAACCTATCGCATATTACATATTATTAACTGATTTTCGGGGAGATATTTATGGATGTCAGAGTCGGCGACACTCTTTTAATGAAAAAAAAGCACCCCTGCGGCAGCGACCGCTTTGCCGTTCTGCGTATCGGAGCGGATTTTAAAATCAAATGCACGGGCTGCGGGCATGAGGTCATGCTTGAAAGAGTCAAGGTTGAAAAAAATATCAAGAAAATTATCCGTGAGGATTCGGAATAATCGGGAGGCTCTATGCTTGAGAAACTGAACAAGGTTGAAGAACGCTTTGAGACAGTTAACGAAAAACTCTGTCAAAGCGATGTCGTTGCCGATATGGAGCAATATAAAAAGCTTATGCAGGAGCTGAAGGTTTTAACCCCCGTTGTTGAAAAATACCGTCAGCTCAAAGCCGCCGAAGCTTCATTTGCCGAAGCAAAAGACCTGCTTGAACAGGGCGGGCTTGAAAAGGATTTTCGTGAAATGGTTCGTGAGGAGCTTGAAAGCTCGGAACGGCAGGTCGGGCAGTTCAAAGAGGAGCTCAAAATCCTGCTTCTGCCCCGTGACCCCAACGACGATAAAAATGTTATTGTTGAAATAAGAGGCGGCGCAGGCGGCGAAGAAGCTTCGCTCTTTGCAGGCGTGCTGTTCAGAATGTATTCGATGTACGCCGAAGCAAAGGGCTGGAAATGCGAGATTCTCAATTCCAACCCCACAGAGCTTGGCGGATTCAAAGAAATCAGCTTTATCATCGAGGGCGAGGGAGCATACTCACGCCTTAAATTTGAAAGCGGCGTTCACAGGGTTCAAAGGGTTCCCGAAACCGAGAGCCAGGGAAGAATCCACACTTCAACCGTTACGGTTGCGGTTCTGCCCGAGGCGGAGGAGGTTGATGTTGAAATCAACCCCGCCGATTTGCAGATTGACACCTACCGTTCGGGCGGCGCAGGCGGTCAGCATGTCAACAAAACCGAAAGCGCAATCAGAATAACCCACATTCCCACGGGAACGGTGGTTGAATGTCAGGACGAACGCAGTCAATATAAAAACAAAGACCGTGCAATGAAAATTCTTCGTTCAAAAATTCTTGAAGCGGAAAAAGAGAAACAGCATGACGCCATTGCGGGCGAGCGCAGGGCGCAGGTCGGCACGGGCGACAGAAGCGAAAGAATACGAACCTATAATTACCCTCAGGGCAGGGTCAGCGACCACAGAATAAATCTGACTTTGTATAAAATTGATTCAATCCTTAACGGCGACCTTGACGAGATTATTGACGCTCTCGTCACCGCCGACACGGCGGAAAAACTCCGCAGCGAGGACTGAAATAAAAGGAAAAACCATGAATACACTTTATCTTAAATCACAGGACGCCGAATCAACCGAAACGGCGGCAAAAATACTGAAAAACGGCGGTCTTGTTGCAATCCCGACCGAAACGGTCTACGGCCTTGCGGCAAACGCTCTTGACCCGCAGGCGGTCAAAAATATTTTTATTGCAAAGGGCAGGCCGCAGGATAATCCGCTGATTGTTCATGTTTCTTCTCTTGAAGAAATTCCGCCGCTTGTTGAAAAGGTTGACCCGAGGCTGAACGCCCTTGCAGAAAAATATTGGCCGGGGCCTCTGACGGTCATAATGAAAAAATCTTCGCTGATTCCGAGCGAGGTCAGCGCAGGGCTTGACACGGTTGCAATCCGCATGCCCTCAAACCCCTGTGCAAGAGCAATCATCAAGGCGGCGGGTGTGCCGCTTGCCGCCCCGAGCGCAAACGCCTCCGGCAAGCCGAGCCCCACAAAGGCATCTCATGTCATTGAGGATCTTGACGGAAAAATCGATGCGGTTGTTGACGGCGGAGAATGCTCCGTGGGCGTTGAATCAACGGTTGTTACGCTCGAAACGAATCCGCCGACCCTGCTCAGACCCGGCGGAATAACCCCGGAACAGCTTTCGGAGGTGCTCGGCGAAATCAGCATTTCTCCGGCAGTTTTTGAGAAGCTGAAAGCGGGCGAAAAAGCGCAGTCCCCCGGCATGAAATACAAGCATTACGCCCCGACCGCTCAAGTCACGATTATAAAGGGCAGCTTTGAGCAATACAAAAAATTCCTTTACGCTCAGAAAGATACGGTCTGCGCCGTATGCTTTGAGGGCGAGGGAAAATATTTTGAAAAATATATCGAATACGGCAAAGAGAACGACGGTCTGTCGCAGGCTCACCGAATTTTTGACGCTCTGCGAGAGGTTGACGCAATGGGCTGTGCCCGTGCTTTCGTGCGCTGCCCGATTTCAAGCGGAGTCGGTCTTGCGGTCTATAACCGCCTGCTCCGTTCGGCGGCTTTCAGGGTCATTGACCTTGATATAAATATCCCCGTCATCGGTCTGACGGGTCAGACGGGTGCGGGCAAAACGACTGTCGCATCCATGCTCAAAAACAAGGGATATTACATTGTTGATACAGATATCCTTGCAAGAAAAGCGGTTGAAAATCCCGAGGTTATAAATCTTTTAAAGAAGAACTTCGGCGAAGATATCGTCAGCGGCGGCAGTCTCAACAGAAGCGAGCTTGCAAAACGGGCTTTTTCGTCGGAGGAGGGTTCACGGACACTCAATCTTATCACCCATCCCGAGATTACCCGTCTTGCGGTTGAAGAAATACACAAAGCCGAAAAAGACGGCGCAAAAGCGGCGGTTATTGACGCCGCCCTGCTGTTTGACAGCTGTCTGACCTGTTTCTGCCAAAAAACAATAAGCGTTATTGCCGATGAAGAAACAAGGCTCGGCAGAATAATGAAGCGTGATTCCATTGACAGAGAATCCGCCATGCTGAGAATAAATGCCCAGCCCAAAGCGGAATACTATATTAAAAACGCCGATATTGTGATTGACAACAACGGCGATATTGACGGCATTGAAGCTCAAATCGGAGATTTAATATGACACTAAAAGGTAAACTTAAAGCGGCGGCAATCCTTCTGCTTGCGGCGGCTCTGCTGTTCGGGGCGTTTTTCGTTTCGGGCAAAAGCGTTCTGAAGCTGCTCTATCCGATGAAATATTCGGACTATGTTGAGAAATACAGCGAAGAATTCGGCGTTGACAAAGACCTGCTTTTTGCCGTTATCAAAACGGAAAGCTCGTTTAACCCGAACGCCGTTTCACATGCTCAGGCGGAGGGGCTGACCCAGATAACGCCCGAAACGCTTGAATGGCTCCGGATGAAGCTCGGCGAGGAGGACGAAGCGGTTGATTTGTTCGACCCCGAAACCTCGGTAAAATACGGCGCATTCTTTCTGAGCTATCTGCTCGATGAATTCGGTAACACCGACACGGCGCTTGCCGCCTATCATGCAGGCAGAGGGCGGGTCAACGGCTGGCTGAAGGACAGCTCTCTTTCACCCGACGGCAAGACCCTTGCCGAAATTCCGATTAAAGAAACCGCTCACTATGTCAGAAAAGTCAACAAGGCTTTGAATATATACAGAAATATTTATTGAATTACCAACGGAAAGGATGATATATATGTGCGAAAAAACACAGGCGGAAACTTTGAAAGAAGAACTTTTCTATTCTCCCGAACACGCTTCATATCTCTGCGATGACGGCGAGACCGAAGCGGCGGACGCTTTCTGCGAAAAATACAAGGACTTTCTCAACACCTGCAAAACGGAGAGGGAAACAACGGCGTTTGTCAAGGCTCTTGCAGAAAAAGAGGGCTTTGTTCAGTTTGACCCCAAGGCGAGCTACAAGGCAGGCGACAAGGTTTATTCCGAAATTCATTCAAAGGCTCTCATTCTCTGCGTTTTCGGCAGAAAAGGGCTTGAAAACGGCGCAAAAATCGTTGCTTCCCACATCGATTCACCCCGTCTTGACTTAAAGCCCAATCCGCTCTATGAGGACACGGAGCTTGCTCTGTTCAAGACCCATTATTACGGCGGAATAAAGAAATATCAATGGACGGCTATTCCTCTTTCGCTTCACGGCGTTATCTTCCGCAAGGACGGAACCAAGGTTGAGGTTTGCCTCGGCGAGGACGACGGCGACCCGAAATTCGTTGTTACCGACCTACTCCCCCACCTTGACAAAAAGCAGGCGAGCAAGCCGCTTGAAGAAGCAATACTCGGCGAAAACCTTAATATTCTCGTCGGCAGCCGCCCGTTTGCAAAGGATAAATGCAGCGAAGCCGTAAAGCTCAACATTATGAAGCTGCTCAACGAAAAATACGGCATTGTTGAAGCCGATTTTCTCTCTGCGGAGCTTGAAATGGTTCCCGCATTCAAGGCGGTTGACATCGGCTTTGACCGCAGCATGATAGGCGCATACGGTCACGACGATAAGGTCTGCGCTTATCCCTCGGTTATGGCGGCTCTTGCCGCAAAATCCCCCGAATACACGGGAGTAACCGTTATCACCGACAAGGAAGAAACGGGCTCGGACGGCAACACGGGTCTGAACTCCGCTTATCTCAAACATTTCATCGCCGACATTGCCGCAACTCAGGGCTTGAAGGGCAGAGATGTTCTCAGGGCTTCCGAATGTCTTTCGGCTGATGTTAACGCAGGCTTTGACCCGACCTATCCCTCGGTTCACGACAAGCTCAACGCCGCTTATATCAATAAGGGCATCGTTGTCACAAAATATACAGGCTCACGGGGCAAGGGCGGCACGAACGATGCAAACGCCGAATATGTTTCAAAAATCCACAGGCTTTTCAATGACGGCAAGGTTGCATGGCAGACGGGCGAGCTCGGCAAGGTTGACGAGGGCGGCGGAGGAACGGTTGCAAAATACATTGCAAATCTCGGCGTTGAGGTAGTGGATGTCGGCGTTCCCGTTCTCTCAATGCATGCACCGTTTGAGGTTGTTGCAAAATACGATGTCTATATGGCTTTCAAGGGCTTCAAGGCTTTTCTTGAGCAGTAAAATCCGATAATTAAATCGAAAAATACCGCTTTTTTGACAAAAACAGCGTAAAAAGCTTCTTTGTTTACAGTTTGTTCATATTATCGCAACATCTTGAAAGCAAGTATATAATATTATACATTTAATCATCAAAATGTATTTTTGATACTTTCTTTTATTTTGACAACTCCTTTTTCATTTTTATTTTCTCTTTCCCCAACGCACTGCCGAATGCTGCACACGTTCGGCAGTGCAACTTTTTATGGAAAAAATAACGATTTTTCGTAGGGAACGCCGTCCACAGCGTTCCGAAAAATGGCTTCCCCTTGAGGGTGCGGGTTGCCGGTGGCAACCTCTGAGCGTATGCTCAGAAGCACCGACCGAGGCGGGAGCCGAGAAAGCTCCGCCGAACGGCGGTGATGAGGTAAAAATATTCATATCAAAATTTATGCCACCTCATCCGTCACTTCGTGACACCTTCTCCTCAAGGAGAAGGCAAAACCACGGCTCGGTTTATGCGGGACGGGCAACCCGTCCCCTACGGTCGCCGCCTGAAAAATGACAAGTTCACGATAAATCCGTAGGGTTCGCCGTCCCCGACGAACCAATTCGCCGCAGGCGAATAATTTGGTAAAATTTTTATAAAACGATATATTTTTTATAAATCCAAATCGGCGGGAGCAAGCCCCCGCCCTACCTTGTACCTCTTACCTTTTACTTCTTCACTATTCACTCAAAAACAGCTTTTGCAGGGCTATTAAAATCGGTCATAGGCGGAGCCTATCCTTAATTTGCGAAGCAAACTTCATTTTTGCGAATGCAAAAACTTCATGTGCCGCAGGCACACTTCATTCTTCATTTAAAAAATCGGTCATAGGCGGAGCCTATCCGAACCTTTTCACTCTTACTTCTTATTTCTTAACTATATTTTAGTGCCCCACCCTACCTTGAATACTGCAAAAACCGTTGTTTCTGAGCTTTGGGACGATGTGGGCATCGTCCCCTACAAATTGACAATTCAGCAAAATATCCGTAGGGCAAACCGATTTTAATATTGTTGCATTAAAACACAAAAACAATTAAATAATATATAATACCCGATAAATGGAGACATTAATTTATGAACATCAAAAAACTTCAATCAACGCTTGAAAACTCACAAGCATATTTAATTGTATCGTCCGAAAACCGCCGTTATCTAACGGGCTTCGCTTCAAGCGACGGTTACCTGCTCGTCACAAAAACCGAGTCTGTCTTTCTGACCGACAGCCGATATATTGAAGCGGCTCAGCGTGAAGCTTCGGACAGCTCGGAGGTTGCTCTGCTGACCTCTTTTTCAGCTCAGCTTCCCGAATATATCAAAAAACTCGGAATTGCCAAGGTTTTCACCGAAGCCCGGCGGCTAAGCGTTGCGGAATTCAAAACAATCGAAAAAACTCTTCCCTGCGAATGCGTCGCCGAAGCCGCAGACGAGGCTCTGACCTCTCTGCGCCGCTCAAAAAGCGAAAGCGAAAAACAGCTTATTCTAAAGGCTCAGGCAATAGCCGAAAAGGCGTTCAGCCACATTCTCGGAGTTATCCGTGAGGGCGTTACCGAGCGTGAGATTGCGCTTGCGCTCGACTTTTTCATGCTGAAAAACGGAGCGGAATGCGTTTCTTTTGAGACTATCGCCGTCAGCGGAAAGAATTCGTCCATGCCCCACGGCGTTCCGGGCGAAAAGAAAATCGAAAAGGGCGATTTCGTGACGATGGATTTCGGAGCGGTGGTTGGCGGATATCACAGCGACATGACCCGCACCGTTGCCGTCGGCGAAGTCAGCTCAAAGCAGGCTGAGGTTTATGAAACCGTTCTGACCGCTCAGGAAAATTGCCTTGGCGTTCTCAGAGCGGGCGTTGAATGCCGCTTTGCCGATGCGGCGGCAAGAAATGTTATTGAAGAAGCGGGATTCGGGAAATATTTCGGCCACGGCACGGGTCACGGAGTGGGCATTGAAATCCATGAGGAGCCGAGACTCTCCCCGAAAAGCTCTCAGATTCTCGGAATCGGCGATGTTGTGACGGTCGAGCCGGGAATTTATATCCCCTCGGAGTTCGGCGTTCGCATTGAAGACATGGCTTTTATCGCCGAAAACGGCTGTGAAAACCTCACAAAAAGCCCAAAAAATCTCATAATTCTCTAAAGCTTCATGTTTATTTCAAAAAAGACTTGAAAAATCGGCATGAATAGTATAAAATATCGGTGAAAACATATAAACATTATAAGGAGTAATATTTTTATGGTATCAGCAGGCGATTTCAGAAACGGTATAACCTTTGAAATGGATGGTCAGGTTTATCAGATCATCGAGTTCCAGCATGTTAAGCCCGGCAAAGGCGCTGCTTTTGTCAGAACAAAAATCAGAAACGTAATCGGCGGCGCAGTTGTTGAGCGTACTTTCAACCCCACCGAGAAGTTCCCCACCGCTTACATTGAGCGCAAGGAAATGGAATATTCATATGCTGACGGCGATCTTTATTATTTCATGGATCCCGAAACCTATGACATGGTTCCCATCGGTAAGGACACCCTGCCCGACAACTTCAAGTTCGTTAAAGAGAACGAAACCTGCCGTGTTCTTTCTTATAAGGGCAGCGTTTTCGGCGTTGAGCCTCCCACAACCGTTACTCTTGAAGTAACAAAGACCGACCCCGGCTTTGCAGGCAACACCGCCACCAACGCAACCAAGCCCGCAACCCTTGAAACCGGCGCAGAGGTTAAGGTTCCCCTGTTCATTAACGAAGGCGAAATGATCGTTGTTGACACCCGCACGGGCGAATATCTCAGCCGTGCATAAAATCATTTAACGGAGGACAAAGAAATGAGCTTAATCGAAAAAAAGGTTGCCTATCTCAAAGGTCTTGCAGCCGGTCTTTCACTCGACCCCGAGAAGCCCGAAACCAAAATCATCAATGCGATGATGGACGCTCTTGACTGCCTTGCAGAGGAGATTTCGGATTCTCAGGATCAGATTGATATGCTTGCAGATCAGCTTGACGCAGTTGACGAGGATCTCGACGAGCTTGAAAGCTTCGTTTATGAGGATTTTGACGATGATGACTGCTGCTGTGACGACTGCTGCGACGATGACGACGAATATTATGATGTTGAGTGCCCCAACTGCGGCGAGGAAATCTGCATTGACAGAAGCATCCTTGAAGAAGGCAGCGTTAACTGCCCCAACTGCAACGAGGTTCTCGAATTTGAAATCGACGACTGCGACTGCGGCTGCGACGATTGCGACGACTGATTCTTCGCAAAGATAATTTGCCAAAAAGACTCGGCTGCTGCCCTTCAACGGGCGGCGGCCTTTTTTATTTTAGTGAAAAGTGAAGATGTAAGAGTGAAAAGGTGCGGATAGGCTCCGCCTGTGACCGATTTTTGAAATGAAGAATGAAGTGTGCCTGCGGCACATGAAGTTTTTGCTTTCGCAAAAATGAAGCTTGCTCCGCAAATTAAGGATAGGCTCCGCCTATAACCGATTATAATTGCTCCGCAAAAACTGATTTTTAACTCCCTCAGGCGCTATGCGCCAGCTTTCTCGGCTGCCGCCTCGGTCGGTGCTTCTGAGCATACGCTCAGAGGTTGCCACCGGCAACCCGCACCCTCAAAGATGGAGCCCAAACAGATAAATACAGCTTTTCCTTGAATACAGTAGAAATCATCAGGAATACCGTAGGGGACGGGTCGCCCGTCCCGAAAAATGAAGGCAACTGCTTTTAGTTTTTTGAATGAAAAGTGAAGAAGTAAAAGGTAATAGGTGAAAGGTAGGGCGGGGGCTTGCTCCCGCCGTTTAACATCAAAATCGTTCAACAAAATTAAATCAATCCTCAGCCCTACGGGCAGCTCCTTTTCTAAGGAGCCCAAGGAGAAAATTCAATTGAAGCAATAAACCTCCTGCAAAAATGTGGCTGACGGCAAAGGCTCCTTTGGCAAAGGAGCTGGCGCATGGCGCCTGAGGATTGGAAGGTTTATTTCCAAACATAAACCATTTTACACAATTGATTTTTCGTAGGGAACGCCGTCCTCGGCGTTCCGAAAAAGCAAAAAATAACGCCTCAATTCTTATGCGGGACGGGTGACCCGTCCCCTACGGTCGCCGTCTGAAAACGCACGAATTCACGACAAATCCGTAGGGTTCGGCGTCCTCGACGAACCAATTCGCCGCAGGCGAATATTATTCATATGCTCATATTTCCTATCAAACATTGTTTAACGGAAAAATTAAATATCTAATGTAATAAAATTATATTTTTCTCTTGTAATTCTTGCAAAAAGCCATTATAATAGTTTTATAATAGGGTAATAGTGTATAATTGCTTTAGTTTTGACTTTCCTGCCGGTTCGGGCGGTCAATCTGATTAAATCGTAAAGGAATGATAACATGTCCGTTGAGACAGTCAGAAAATATCTTGACGGCTTCGGAGTCGGAGACAGAATCCTTGAATTTTCAACCTCCTCGGCAACCGTTGAGCTTGCCGCCGCCGTGCTCGGAGTTATCCCCGCAAGAATTGCAAAAACCCTTTCGTTCAAAACTCCCGACGGTGCTCTGCTCGTTGTTGCCGCAGGCGATGCCAAGGTTGATAACCGAAAATTCAAAGACGCTTTCGGCATAAAGGCGAAAATGCTCTCCGCAGAGGATGAGCTCTCGCTCGTCGGTCATCCCGTCGGTGGCGTTTGCCCGTTTGCCGTCAATCCCGGAGTTCCGGTTTATCTTGACGAATCTCTGCGAAGATTTGAAACGGTTTATCCTGCGGCGGGCAGCGCAAACAGCGCAATTGAACTCAGCTGCGATGAGCTTGCCGAATTTTCGGGTGCTGAACGCTGGGTTGACTGCTGCAAGCTGCCGTCAGAGACCATTTAAAGCGCTTTTGTTTCGGTTTTTTACCGAATTGTAACCGTTTCTTCACAGTATATTAATTGAATCAGCAGCCCTCAGGGGCTATAATCATAGTGATGCTCCGCATCATGGCTTCAGGAGGAAAAAAATGAGCAAAAAATATGTTATTTCCTATGACATAGGAACAACCGGAGTTAAAACCTGCCTGTTTGAGATCGACAAAGAAATAACGCTCATCAGTGCGGCAATGGAGGGCTACAATCTCTACACCCTGCCCGACGGCGGCGCAGAGCAGGAGCCCGAGGAATGGTGGAGCGCAATATGCTCAACAACCAAAAAAGTTTTTTCCGAGTGCAGCATTACGCCCAAACAGATTGAGGGCATTTCTTTCTGCTCCCAGATGCAGGGCCTTGTGCTTGTTGACAAAGACGGCAAGCCCGTTCACAGAGCGTTCAGCTACATGGATCAGAGAGCAAGAAAGCAGCTCAAAGAGGGCATTGCAAACGGCTTTAAAGTTGCGGGCGCAAATGTCACGAAGCTTGTTCCCTCCCTGCTCATAACGGGTGCGGCGGCTCTGAGCGTTAAAGACCCCGTTTGGAAATATAACTGGGTCAGAGACAATGAACCCGAAAACTTCAAGAGAGTTTACAAATGGCTCGATGTTAAGGAATACATAATCTGCCGCATGACGGGCAGATTCATTATGACAAGAGACTCCGCTTTTGCAACTCTCCTTTATGATATCCGCAAGGGTCACGAGGATTGGAGCAAAACGATGTGCAAGCTCCTCAATGTCAATCCCGACCACCTGCCCGAAATTGTTGAATGCACCGACAAGGTCGGCGGACTCACTCCCGAAGCGGCGGCGGAGCTCGGCCTTGAAGTCGGCACGGCTGTTTTCGGCGGCGGCGGAGACGCATCTCTTATCGGCGTGGGCGCAGGCAGCGTTGAGCTCGGCGAAACTCATATTTATAACGGCACTTCCGGCTGGGTTTCAACCGTTGTTGACAAGAGCGTTGTTGACGCTTCCTCAATGATTGCCGCAGTTCTCGGCGCAGACAAAGGGCGCTACAATTATTTTGCGGAGCTTGAAACGGCGGGCAAATGCCTTGAATGGGTCAAGGATCATCTTGCGCTTGACGAAATCGGTATTTTCCTTAAAAAGACCCATGTTGCCGAATCGCCCGAAACGGTTTACACCAACCTTTACGACTATCTTTCAAAGGTAATCGATGAAATCCCCGCAGGCAGCGGCGGAGTTATTTTCACTCCTTGGCTTCACGGCAACCGCTGTCCGTTTGAGGACCCGAACGCAAGAGGAATGTTCTTCAATGTCAGCCTTGATGTCGGCAAAACAGAGCTTATCCGTTCCGTTATCGAGGGCGTATGCTTCCATATGCGCTGGTTCCTTGAAACCGAAGACAAAAAGATTAAGACTTCAAATGTCGTCCGCTTTGTCGGCGGCGGCGCTCTCTCCGATGTAACCTGCCAGATTCTTGCCGATATTACCGACAGAACGGTTGAAACCGTTGACAGCCCGCAGAATGTCGGCGCAGTCGGTGCGGCGGTCATCATGGCGGTCGGTCTCGGAGTTCTTGAAGATGTTTCCCACGCAAAGAGACTTATCCCCGCTAAGAAAACCTTCGTTCCCAACCCCAAAAACAAAGCGGTTTATGACCGTAACTACGAAATTTACAAAACTCTTTATAAGAATAATAAAGACGCCTTCAAGGCTCTCAACGGCTGAGCGGCGTTCGGATGAAAGGATTTTGAACCATGAAAAAGTATTTTGCGCTTATTATCACTCTTTTGGTTGTTCTCACTTGCTTCACCTCCTGCAAGGCTAAGCTCAAGGGCGGCCAGTATATCAATACCGCCGCACGCGGAGAGGGCTACGCCGCTGTCACAAAAGCGGACGGCGGATTAGTCAGAGACGAAGCGGGCAACCTTATTGTTCTTGTTACCGACGAAAACGGCAAAAATGTTAAAGGCGACAACGGCGAATATCAGACAAACCGTGTTGCTCTTGAATATGCTCTCGTTGTCGGCAACAGAATCGAATGCCCCACCTTCGCCATCAACATTCCCAACGGCTGGGAGGACAGCATCAGCTTCAACGACCTTGTTATCAAGAAAAGCGGCACAAACGATTTTCTGAGAATTGCAACACACGGCGATACCACGGCTGACAAGCTTGCAGAGCAGACTAAAACCGGTCTCATTGATGCCGCCGTTGCTCAGTATCCCGACGCTGTTTATGAAACAAAGGGAATCAAAATCAGCGACGCCATTCCCTCGGCTCAGTTCCAGTCTGTTTTTGTTCCCGATAACGGCTCAGGCGTGGCAAGCTACGCAGGCTTCATCTATTTTGAGGAGGGCGGCAACGCTTATGTCTGCTCGATAACCTCAGACAGAGATCTTTCCGGAAGCATTGACGAATTTACAAAAATCCTCAGCACAATCGAGTTTATTTAAGTTTTTCTAAGGAGATAATGAGAAATGCTGTTTACACAAGATATAGGTATTGATTTAGGAACCGCCAATACCCTTGTTTTCGTCAAGGGCAAAGGCATTGTTATCCGTGAACCCTCGGTTGTTGCCGTTGACCAGAAAAGCAATCCCCCGAGAGTTGTTGCCGTCGGCACCGAAGCCAAGGAGATGATAGGCAGAACTCCCGGCTCGATAACCGCTGTCCGTCCCCTTAAAGACGGCGTTATTGCCGATTTTGAAATTACGGCCGAAATGATTGCCGCTTTCATCAAGAGAACAACGAAGCGCACCCCGTTTTCACGCATCAGAGTTCTCATCTGCATCCCCTCGGGCGTTACCGAGGTTGAAAGAAAGGCTGTTTATGACGCCGCCAAGAGCGCAGGCGCAAAATATGTCAGCCTCATTGAAGAACCGATGGCAGCCGCTATCGGCGCAGGTCTGCCCGTCAGCGAAGCAACCGGCAGCATGGTTGTTGACATCGGCGGCGGAACAAGCGAGGTTGCCGTTATCTCTCTCGGCGATGTTGTTACCGCAAATTCTGCAAGAGTTGCGGGCGATAATTTTGACGAAGCAATCATTTCTTACATCAAGAAAAAATATAATCTTCTTATCGGCGAAAGAACCGCCGAGGATATTAAAATCAAAATCGGTTCGGCTTATCCCTATGACGGAGAGGGAACAATCAACATCAAGGGCAGAAACCTCATGGACGGTCTGCCGAAGAATGTTGATGTTACCAGCGAAGAAATCCGTGAAGCCATGGCTGACCCCGTTGCTCAGATTGTTGATTCCGTTAAATCAACTCTTGAGAAAACTCCCCCCGAGCTTGCCGCCGACATTATCGACCACGGCATTATGCTCACGGGCGGCGGCGCTCTGCTCAGAGGGCTTGACAAGCTCATCGCAGCCGAAACAAAGATTCCAGTTCTCGTTGCCGCAAATCCGCTTGACTGCGTTGTTGACGGCACGGGTATCTGCCTTGAAAACGATTCTCTGAGCGTTACCGGCAACAAAAAATACATCTGATTAAGGAGAATGCTCAACGATGTTCCGCTTTTTCAAAAGCACGGCATTTAAAATATTTGCGGTTATTGTTGCCGCTCTGCTGGCAGGCTCGGTGTTTGCCGTTGCTTCAAGAAGCGGTTCTTCTCCGCTGACGAGCGTAACAAGCGTCGTTTTCGGCCCTGTTTCCCGCCTCGCTTCCTACGCCGCCTCCGAATTCTCGAAGCTTCCGATTTCTTTTAAGTCATCCTCAACCCTGCAAAAGCAGGTTGACGAGCTTAACAAGAAAATAGATTCGCTCACCGAACAGCTCGTTGACTATGAGCAGATTAAGAACAAAAACCGTTTCTATCAGGAGTTTCTCGGAATCAAAGAGGAGCATTCCGACTATGTTTTTGCCGAAGCGGCAATAATCGGCAGAAACGCCGCCGATAACCTCAGCTCATTCACGCTGAACAAAGGCTCGGCTAACGGAATCAGCGTTAACGACCCTGTTATTTACGGCAAATATCTTGTCGGCGTTGTTGAATCGGTCACTCCGACTCAATGCACGGTCAGCACAATACTTAACCCCAAGGTCAATGTCAGCGCATATGAGGTCAGAACAAGAGACATGGGCTTTGTCACCTCAACCGTTGCTCTGAGCAAGGAGGGGCATTGCCACATGCCCGGTCTTTCTTCCTCAACGGCGGTAACGGTCGGCGGAATCGTCTGCACCTCAGGCGTGGGCGGAATCTTCCCCCGTGACCTGATAATCGGCAACATTGTTGATGTTGTTGACGGCACGGTTGATATCTCTGCAAGCGCAATTATTGAGCCGGGCGTTGACTTTTCGGAAATTACCGATGTATTTATCATCACCGATTTTGACGGTCAGATGACAGAATAAATAATTACTCACCGGGAACGGTATTTTGCCGTTCCCTTTTCAAAATAGACATGATTATAGAAACACACCGCAAAAAGTTGATCCTTCGCAGGCTTTGCCTTGCGCTGATGCTGCTTTTGCTGTCCGTTCTTCAGAACACGGACGGCTTCTTCCCGCAGATATTCGGCGTCAGGGCTTTGTTGCTTATTCCCTGCGTTGTGTGCGCCGCAATGTATGAGCGGGATATCTGCGGAATGCTGCTCGGACTTTTCGCAGGCGCACTCTGGGATGTTTTTGCCTCGGGCGCAAGCTTCAATGCGCTGTATTTAACGGCGGTGGGCTTCATCTGCGGAACGCTCATAAATACGATTATGAGAAACAATATTTTCACCTCGGCTATTCTTTCAGCATTGTTCAGCGCAATTTATGTTTTGGGCTACTGGTTTTTCAACTTCATCATTCCGGGGCTTGACAGCGCAGGATACATGCTTTGCCGCTACTATCTGCCGAGCTTTCTCTATACGGCGGCTCTTTCACCCGTTTTCTTCCTCATAGTCCGTGCAATTGAAAAGAAATTTTCCGAAGAATAAGCACAAAATATCATTCCGATTATTACAGAAGGAGGCATGGACATGCACGCAAAAATCACAAAAAAAAGGCAGATTGCCGCTCTTTGCGTTATCCTTGCCTTTTTTGTTTTTTTCAGCTTTGATCTTGTTAAAATACAGCTTGTTGACGGAGCGGAATACGCCGCCGCAAGCTCATCGGTTGAACAGCTGACCGCTGCAATTCCCGCCGCAAGGGGCGAAATCGTTGACTGCAACGGAAAACCGCTTGTCTACAACGACCAATGCTATTCCATTATCTTCGACAGCGCATATTTCCCCTCGGACTCAAAGCAGCAGCAAAGAAATCAGATAATTTTCAGCCTGATAAAGCTTTTTGAGAGCAACTCCCTTGAATGGATTGACAATCTGCCGCTCGTTTTTGACGGCGCAGGTGCAATAACCTATAAGGCAGACAGCGAAAAGCTCGTTGAGGAAATGAAAAGCCCCTCGATGCTCAACCTAAATGAATACGCAACCGCTCAGAACTGTTTTGACGCTCTCATTGACCGCTACGATTTGCAGGAATATTCTGCCGAGGACGCCCGCAAAATTGCTTCGGTCTGCTATGAAATGGACAGAATTTATTTCAAAATCGGCAATCCTTACACCTTTGCGCTCGATGTTCCCGACGAAATAGTTGCAAAAATCAAGGAAAACAGCGACTTTTTTGTCGGCGTTGATGTTCAGGTCGTTCCCGTCAGAAAATATACCGACGGCACTCTTGCTCCCCACATTCTCGGCAGAGTCGGAGCAATCGACGCCGATGAATACAAAGAGCGAAAAAACGACGGATATAAAATTACCGACACAATCGGCAAGAGCGGCATCGAGCTTGCCATGGAAAAATACCTTAAAGGAACCGACGGCGAAGCGACCGTTTATATCGACGGCGAGGGCAACCGCTCAACCGAAGTCACGACCAATCCGATTCAGGGCAACGCCGTTGTTCTGACCCTCAATGCGGATTTGCAGAAGATTGCACAGGATTCTCTTGAAAAAGCCCTGCTCGACTATGCGGGCACAAAGGGCAACATGGTTGAAAACGCAGGCGCAGTTGTTGTTCTGGACTGCAAGGACGGCTCAATTCTTGCCTGCGCCACCTACCCGTCATACGATATTTCAACCTACAGCGAAAATGTTCAGGCTCTCAACGAAGCGCCGGGTTCGCCGCTTTGGAACAGAGCCCTGCTCTCAACCTATGCTACAGGCTCAACAATGAAGCCCTCCGTTGCCATTGCCGCCCTTGAAAGCGGAGCAATCGACGAATCAACAACAATCTACTGCTCCGGCTCTTACACTTACCTCAACCAACATTTCAAATGCGAACAGCACCACGATAACCGCAATGTCAATGTTGTTGCCGCAATTGATGAATCCTGCAACACCTTTTTCTATGAGGTCGGCAGGATGATAGGCATTGAAAAAATGAATGAATACAGAACCCTGCTCGGCCTCGGTTCAAAGACCGGCTGTGAACTCGGCGAAGCGGCGGGAGTGCTCGACAGCCCCGAATACAGAGCCTCGCTCAATCAGGCGTGGCTGCCCGGCTACACGGTTCAGTCCGCCATCGGTCAGGCGGGCAACCTGTTCACTCCCATTCAGCTTGCCAACTACTGCGCCACTATCGCCAACGGCGGCACAAGATACAAAACCCACTTCGTCAAGAGCATCAAAAGCTATGACTATTCAAAAACCGTTCTCGAAAAGAACGCCGAGGTTGCCTGCGAAACGGGAATTTCCGCAAAAACCCTCGATATCGTCAAGAGAGGTATGCTCGAAGTCGGAACAACGGGCTACTGCGCCAAATATTTTGCAGGCCTGCCCGTCAAGGTTGCCGCCAAGACGGGAACATCTCAGGAAATAAGAAAAATCGACGGAATTTCCGTTAAGATAAACAACGGCTTTTTGATTGCCTTTGCTCCCTATGACAACCCCGAAATCGCCGTTGCGGCAGTCGGCGAAGGCATGACCTCGGGCGTTTTCGTTGCTCCCGTTGTTGCCGATATTGTTGAATATTATTTCGGTCAGAGCGACACTATGGACAGTTACCAGACCGAAAACACATTAATTCCTTAGGGTAACGGTAATAATCGCCGTTACCCTAAACGAAAGGAGCGCTGACAATGGCGCAGATAATAGTTGTTGCCTCCGGCAAGGGCGGTTCGGGCAAATCCTCGTTTGTTACCGGGG